>CABXYN010000009.1 GCA_902516395.1 uncultured Pelagibacteraceae bacterium
TGCTATAACTTCCTCTTTAGGAGCTTCTGCTTTAACTTCCTCTTTAGGAGCTTCTCCTTTAACTTCCTCTTTAGGAGCTTCTGCTTTAACTTCTTCTTTAGGAGATTCTGTTTGAGGATCAGTTGATGGCATTACGTTTTCCTCAGTGACCTCATTAATTTTAGTTTCTAAATCAATTCCGATCGTCTTCTTTATTTTTTCTGCTATTCTTGCAGATTTACCAGTTCTATCTCTTAGATAGTATAATTTTGCTCTTCTTACTTTTCCTGATCTTACAACTTTTATTGTATCTACAATTGGGCTGTATAATGCAAAAGTTCTTTCTACTCCTTCACCAAAAGAAATTTTTCTAACAGTAAAAGATGAATTGATGTCTCTACTCTTTTTTGCAATACATACACCCTCAAAATATTGAATTCTGTCTCTTTTACCCTCTGTTATCCTAACCCCAACTTTAACGATGTCTCCAGGGAAAAAATCAGGATGTTTTCTCTCGGAAATAATTTTGTTTAAGTTTAATTTGTTTACTTCTTCAATATTTTTCATTTTAATTTTTCTTATATTTTTGCCACAAGTCTGGTCTTCGGTCGCGTGTTATAGCCTCAGATTGGGATAAACGCCAGTCTTTAATTTTGGCGTGATCACCTGAAATTAGCACATTTGGGACCTTTTTTTCCTCCCAAACTTGAGGTTTTGTGAATTGCGGATATTCAAGAAGTCCATTCTCAAAACTCTCATCTCTTGAGGAATTAATATTACCTAGAATTCCTGGAATAAATCTTAGAATAGAGTCTGTTACAACAAAGGCTGCAACTTCACCGCCTGACAATATAAAGTCACCAATGCTAATTTCTTCAATATCTCTACTCTCTAGTATTCTTTCATCTACTCCTTCGAAATGACCACAAATTAAATTGATTGTTTTTTCATTTGAAAACTCTCTTGCAAGTTTAGAATTAAAAACTTTTCCTCTTGGACTTAAATATAGGGTTTTTTCTTTAGTCTTGATATTTGCATCTAATGAATTTGCCAAAACATCTGCTTTCATAATCATTCCATTTCCGCCACCATAAGGAGTGTCATCAACAGTTTTATGTTTGTCTAAAGCATAATCTCTTATATTTACTGTTTCTAAATCCCATTCTTTTCCTTTTGACTTGCCGAATAGGCCTTTGCTCAAATAACCTGGAAAGTATTCAGGATACAACGTAAATACTCTAGACAAAAACATTAATCTATTTAGCCTCTTCCTTTGGTGCCTCTGTTTTAGCTTCTTCCATTGGAGCCTCTGTTTTAGCTTCTTCTTTTGGTGCTTCTGTTTTAGCCTCCTCTGTTTTAGGAGCATCTACTTTAGCTTCGCCACCCTCTTCAGTTTTCTTTCTATCTTTTTTTGGAATTGCTTTTTGAGGATTATTACCTTTTGCTGGCATAGGCATAATCTCATTTTCCCCTAGTAATCTTGCAACTCTGGTTGTTGGTTGTGCCCCTTGACCCAGCCAATACTTAACTCTCTCAACATCTAATCCCATTCTTTCTTTTTTTTCTCTCGGAATTAGAGGATTAAAAAAACCTAATTTTTCTATAAACCTTCCATCTCTTGGGAACCTACTATCAGCAACCACTATCTTATATACTGGTCTCTTCTTAGTTCCTCCCATTGATAAACGCATCTTTAACATTTGTTCTCCTATTTATTTTAATTGATTAAAAAGTTCTGGTGGTATGCCTTTATCCATCATCCCTTTTGTATTTCCTTTAGACATTTTTTTCATCATTTCTGACATCATCTTAAATTGCTTCAGCAATTTATTGATAGCGGCTACATCTGTTCCTGAGCCATTAGCAATTCTTTTTTTTCTAGAACCATCAATAATCTTAGGGTTTTCTCGTTCTTTTTTAGTCATTGATAGTATTACAGCTTCGTTTTGAGTAATTATTTTCTCATCTACTCCAGCTTGATCCATTTGAGATTTAACTTTTGAAACACCTGGTAAAAAGGACATTATACCTTCAATACCACCCATTTTTTTCATTTGTTTTAACTGAGTTAAATAATCTTCTAACGAAAACTGACCTTTTTTTAATTTTTCCTCTGTTTTTTTTAATTTTTCTTCATCTAGATCTTCTGCAGCCTTTTCAACAAGAGAAACAATATCTCCCATACCCAAAATTCTATTAGCAATTCTATCTGGATGAAAGACCTCAAAATTTTCTATTTTTTCACCAACTCCTAAAAATTTTATTGGAACATCTGCAACATATTTCATACTTAATGCTGCTCCACCCCTACCATCACCATCAGATCTTGTAAGAATAATACCAGTAAGATTAACTGTGCTTTTAAATTCTTTTGCTACATTAGCTGCAACTTGTCCGGTAAGGGAATCTGCAACTAGAATTGTTTCTGATGGATTGATAATACTTTCAATTTGTTTAATTTCACTCATCATCTGTAAATCAATTTGAGTTCTTCCAGCTGTATCAAAGAGAATTACATCTGCTCCATTAAGGTTAGCAGCACTAATCGCTCTTCTACAAATATCTGCAGGAAGTTGATCTTTGATGACTGGAAGCGTTATTATATTATTTTGCTCACCCAAAAGCCTTAATTGCTCTTGTGCAGCTGGTCTATAGACATCAAGACTAGCCATCATTACTTTTTTCTTTTTATTAATCTCTAAAAATCTAGCAAGTTTTGCAGTTGTAGTTGTTTTTCCTGAACCTTGAAGCCCAACAAGCATCATAGGGACCGGAGGTACTGCATTTAATTCTATTTCAGAATTTTTATCGCCTAAAAAAGAAATTAACTCATCGTTAACAACTTTAACCACCATCTCTCCAGGTGAAGTAGATCTGACGATCTCTTGGCCAAGAGCTTTAGGTTTCACTATATTAATAAATTCTTTTACAACTTCTAAAGATACATCAGCCTCTAATAGAGCAAGCCTAATCTCTCTCAAACCCTCATCCACTTGCTTTTCATCAAGCGAAGGCGCCTTTTTTAAAGAAGAAAATATTTCTTCAAATTTATTTGTTAAATTTTCAAACATAATCACATCCAGCAAGTATCGCACCAGTGGGCGAACTCTCGCTGACTGGTGTCGATCTCTTTGTTGCCAAAGACACCGCAAATTGCTGTATTTTGCGGAAACGGCGATAAACTATAATAGAGGTTCAAAATGTCAATAAATAAGTTAAATACTGAAGTATATGGAATTTAAAGCTTTTAAAATGGATGGCCTTGGCAATGATTTTGTAATTATTGACCAAAGACAAAAAAATATAGAATTAAGCAAAGACCAAATTGTTAAGATTTGTGATAGAGATTTTGTTGGCTGTGACCAACTAATCTATATTAACAAAAGTAATAATACTGATGCTGAACTAGTATTTTATAATTCTGATGGCTCTGGGTCAGATGCATGTGGAAATGGCACAAGATGTGTTGCGTACTTACTATCAAAAGAAAAAAACAAAAAAAGTATAAACCTTCAAGTAGCATCAAAACAGTTAAATTCAAACCTACTTGATGATGGTCAAGTTGAAACAATAATTGGCTTACCAAAAACTAATTGGAAAGAAATTCCTTTATCTGAAAATCTAGATACCAAAAATTTAGGTATAAGTATAAGAGATGAAAACAACCAAGAAATATCTGGTGGTATTGCTGTAAATGTAGGTAACCCTCATACTATTTTCTTTGTTAATGAAATAGAAAATTTTAATATAGAGAAAATTGGACCTGAGATTGAAAATCATGAATTATTTCCAGAAAAATGCAATTTAACACTCGCACAAAAAATAAATAAAAATTATTATAAAGTTAAAGTTTGGGAAAGAGGTGCAGGCTTAACAAAAGCATGTGGAACCGCTGCTTGTGCAACAGCAGTAGCAGCAAATTTAGAAAATTTAGAAAATTCTAGAACTGAAATTGAATTTAGTTTAGGAAAATTAGTAATTTATATTGACGAAAATCAAAAAATTCATATGAAAGGTCCAGTGTCTAGTATCAAAGAAATAGACATAAATATTTAATGGGTATTTTTGAAAAGTTCAAATTAGGTTTTAACAAAAGTGCTGACAGTATTTCCTCTGGACTTAGAGAAATAATTGTAAAAAAAGAAATTGATGATGAAACATTAAATAAGATTGAAGAATTTTTGATTAGTTCTGATGTTGGTATTGATGCCTCATCTGAAATAAAAAGAATTATCTCTCAAAAAAAAATAGATCCAAAAAAAAATGCAGTTGAGGAAATAAATTTAATTCTTAAGGAGTATATCCTGGAATTGATGATACCTTTGGAAAGAAAAGATTTTTTTGAAAAAAAAGAAAATATAAATGTAACATTAGTATCTGGTGTGAACGGAGTAGGTAAAACTACGACTATAGGAAAAATTGGTAAAATATTTAAAGATAACGGCTCAGAAGTAATATTTTCTGCTTGCGATACCTTTAGGGCAGCAGCTATTGATCAGCTAGAATCTTGGTCTGATAAAGTTGGCGCAACAATTATTAAATCAAATCCAGGATCTGACCCAGCTTCAGTTGCGTATAAAGCGATAGAATACGCAAAAAACAACAATATTAGTCAGGTACTTATTGATACAGCTGGCAGATTACAAAATAAGAAAAATTTGATGGATGAATTTAAAAAAATTGCAAATGTCATTAAAAAGACAGATGAAAGCGCGCCACAGGATGTAATCTTAGTTTTAGATGCAACATCAGGGCAAAATATAATAAATCAATTAGAAGAATTTGATAAAATTATTAAAATCACAGGTCTAATTATGACCAAACTTGATGGAACAGCTAAAGGTGGAGTATTAATTGCTATCTCAAAAAAATATAAAGTACCAATTATTGGATTAGGTCTTGGTGAAAAAATTGATGATTTACAAATATTTAATGCAGAGCAATTTGCAGATGCTTTTACTCAATTTAATTGATTAAATTTTTAGAAACCAAAGGTTTTTGAAGTTTACATTCAAAATTATTATCATGAGATTTATAGCCACATATTTTTGCATAAGATGAAATTATAAAATTCAATTTACCTGAATTTTCAAAATTGTTTAATTCATTATTTTTTATATTATACTGTAAATTTTGATTGAAACTCTTTTTACCACTGACTAAAATTAGTGTATTATTATCATTTAAAAGATAATATGCAAAATCTTCTGGAAATAATGGATAAGAATAATTTTTAAATAATTTTTTTATTTTTTTTGGAAACCATTCATATGTTATTAAAGGATAATCTGTATTCGATAAGTGATCGAATAAATATAAATCTTGGGGGTAATCATTCAAATAATTTGAATTTTCTCCCTTTGCAATAATCGCTTTACTTCTTGTCTTAAAATATAATGTAAATTCATTATCATAAGATTTCATTTTACCTATATGAAAATATTTATTATTATTTGTATGATTAATGTCACCAATGGTAAGTTGTGGATAAATTATAAGCAAAAATAAAATAATCTTTTTCTTCACAAATTGAATTTTGAATAAAAAAATTGATTATAGTTTGTTTAAATTGTGTCTTAATTTAATTTGCTTATAAACAATCTAAGTGATCTTACTAAATTTTCATTAAAATCCATCATGTGATCATCATTCTCTATAAAATAACTATATTTTTGACTTTTATATTCTGAATATATTTCCTTTCCCATAGAGAAAGGTACAATCCTATCTTTTTCACCATGCATAACTAATAACGGTGAATTATTCATATTTAATTTGTCAATCGAGTTGAATTTGTCTTTTAATAAAATACTTACAGGAAGATAGGGGTAATATTTTTTAGCTAAGGTTTCCATTGAAGTAAAGGGAGACTCGAGGATAACTCCAGAAAATGAATTATCTTTTGCAAGATTAATGGCTATAGCAGTTCCAAGAGACTCGCCGTATAAAATAATATTTTTATCCTCTATTTCTTTTGAATTAAGCCATTTTTTAGCGGCAAGAGCATCCTCATATAAACCAGACTCAGATGGTTTTCCTTTGTTTCCACTAAAACCCCTATAAGCAAAAATTAGATAATTTACATCCATTTTTTCAAATTCATTTAGTTTATAAATTCTGTTATCAAGTTTGCCTGCATTCCCATGAAAAAATAAGATTGTTTTAAAGTTTTTATTTTTAAAAAAATACCATCCAACTAGATCGTTTTTTGAATTTACTGATATTTTTTGAATTTTATGAGTTAATGGACCTTCATCTAAATAGTTATTTTCACCTGGATGGTAAAGAAGGTTTCTTTGGTAAAAGTAAATAAACAAGCAAATAATAATATAAATTAAAGGAATAAAAAAAAGTAATTTTGATAATGTCATTTTAAAATTAATTCTCATTTTTATTAAAAAATATAAAAAAAAGATAACTTAAAATGCACAAAAATAAAAATATTGAGAAAGAAATTTTATAGCTTGTAATAGTGTCTGCACCCATTTTACTAGAAAGATCAATTAATAAGCCTATACTCCATTGAACAAAAAATGTACCTGAATGTATAAATACGTTCAAAGAGGTTAATGATTTTCCAGCAAGATTCTGTGGGAAACTTAAAGCTAGGGCAGGCTGAGTCAAAGATAAAACTATCGACGATAAAATATAAAATGTAAACATTGTAGCTCCAGCTTTTTGTCCCATAATTATTATACAAAATAAAATTATGTAACTTATAGGAAGACCAATTTTTACTATCTTTATGCTATCGATACCTAAAGATGATAATTTCGGTAAAATATATCCCCAAAACATAAACGCAAATAACATTGTAATGTTAATCCAAAATAAACCTGTTGCACTTTCAAGCGGAGAGTATCCCGCAACATTTAACATCCATGGGCCAGCCCATAAAGTCTGAATTGCTTGAACGCCACCATAATTTAAAAAAGCTAAAGGGACCAAACTTATAAAAAATTTATTCTTCCAAACATCCGAGAGATTACCTTTTTTTTGTATGCTTTGATTTTGAATATTAGTATTCCAAGATGGAGCAAAAACTAATATTAAAATTATACTTAACAAAATTAGAATAGAAATTAATAAAAAAATAAATCGCCATCCAATTACTGGAAGTAAAATTTGCACTGGTAGTGTTGAAATAACAAAACCAAAACTTGCTACCATCAGCATCCATGAATTAGCTCTTTGTTGATATTTATCCTCAAACCAAACACGGTACCCAGTCAAAGGCCCCATTAAGCATGCTGCAACACCAACACCTATAAAAAATCTAGAAATTAATAAACCTGTAAAACTTTTTGCAAATGCGAAAGAAATGGTACTAACTAGTGCTATTAATAAGAGATATGCTACTACTTTTTTGGGCCCATGCTTATCAAGAAGTAAGCCAGCTGGTATTTGCATCAAAGAAAAACCCAAAAAATATCCACCTGCTAGCAGTCCAAGATTACCTGCTGTTAAATCGAATTCACTTGTGAGTACTGGAGTAAGAGTTGCAGTAATTGATCTTAATAAATTAGAAATAAAAAAACCAAACGCAAATACACAAAAAATTATAATACTTTTATTTGCTTTGTTTATCATTTATATCTCTCTAATTAATCATTACTATGAATAATCAATCAACTAAAGATAAAGATGCACGGTCAGCAAATGCTATGGCTGCAACATCTCATCCATTAGCAACTGAAGAGGCCTTAAAAATACTTAAAATGGGAGGAAATGCAGTAGATGCTTCGATTGCGGCTTCAATTGTTTTATCTGTGGTTGAGCCTAATGCTACAAGTATTGGAGGAGACTGCTTTGCAATAGTTAAAATGAATAATAAAGATGCAGTATCTTTTAATGGATCTGGTTTAGCACCAGAGAAATTAAGTTATGATTTCTTTAAAGAAAAAAATATAGATAAAATTGGATTAACAAGCCCTCATTCGGTTACAATTCCAGGTGCGGTTCATGCTTGGGAAACTATTCATAAAGAATTTGGTAAATTAGATTTTGAACAATTATTTTTAGGTGCAATTGATATCGCCAAGAATGGCCATAAAATTTCTAAAGTAGTATCAAATGCGTGGCATAATAGTTTAAATAAAATTAATGGTAATGAAAATTCTAAAAAAATCTTTTTAAAAGATGGTCGTACTTATCAAGAAAATGAATTAATGAAAAATATTCCATTAGGAAAAACATTAGAGGCAATCAGTAAAAAAGGAAGTAAAGAATTTTATGAGGGTGAAACTGCAAAAGATATAATTGAAAGTTTAAATGAATTAGGAGGTGTACATACTTTTGAAGACTTTTCTAAACAGAACACAATAAGATCAGATACGATCAAATCTAGTTATAGAGATGAATTTATTCATCAATGTCCTCCAAATGGACCTGGAGTAACTGTTTTGATAATGATGAAATTGTTAGAAAAACTTAGTATTCAAAACTATAAATTCAACAGTACAGAAAGATTTCATCTTGAGGCGGAAGTTACAAAACAAGCTTACAAAGTTAAAGAAACAACTTTGGGCGATCCAAATTTTGTAAATTTTGATTTAGATGAGATTTTAAGTGATAAGAATATTGAAAATATTTTTAATAAAATTAACCTCAATTCTTGTAGTGATGTTGGCGACTTAAATATTCCAGCTCACCCAGAAACAATCTATTTAACAGTTGTAGATAAAGACTTAAACAGTGTATCCATAATTAATTCTGTTTGTTATGTGTTTGGATCAGGTATCACTACAAACAAAAGTGGAATACTTTTACATAACAGAGGTACAAATTTCAGAGTAGAACATGGACACCCAAACTGTATAGAAGGCTTAAAAAGACCATTACATACTATTATTCCAGGTATGGTCATTGATAAAGATAACAATGCAACTTTAAGCTATGGAGTTATGGGAGGGCAGTATCAGCCAGTAGGACAGGTACATGTTTTAAATAATATGATTGATTATGGCATGGGACCTCAAGAAGCTTTAAGTTTTCCAAGAGCCTTTCATTTTAACAATATTTATAAGCTTGAAAAATCAGTTGATAATCAAATTTTTAACGAATTGAAAGAAATCGGTCATAATGTTGAGTATATTGATGGCACTCATGGTGGTGGTCAAGCTATAAAAATAAATCGAACAGAAGGTGACCTTTTAGGAGGATCTGATCCAAGAAAAGACGGTTACGCAAAAGGGTATTAAATAATGTCAAAAAGAATTGTAAGAAACATTTTTGAAAATGCGAGTGATAAAAATATTGCTCTAACTTCTGAAAGCCAGTCTAAACTGAGTTACGAAGATTTAAAATTATTTATCGATAAAATTTCTAAACAGCTAGCTGGAAATGGATTATCAAACAAAGATAGAGCAGCAATAGTTTTACCAAATGGACCATACATGGCTTCAAGTTTTTTAGCAATTTCAAGCTATATGTCTGCTGCACCTTTAAATCCATCATATAAATCTGAGGAGTATGAATTCTATTTAAAAGATTTAAATCCAAAAATTGTTTTAGTTGAGAAAAATTCTGAAAATCCAGTTGTCGATGTAGCAAAAAAATTAAAAATAGAATTATGCGAGATTTATCCAGAAAAGGATGGACCTTCAGGAATATTTAATATTTATGAAAAAGAAAGTGAATATTCGTTACCTGATGAAATTGATGAGGCATTAGTGCTACACACCTCTGGTACTACATCAAGACCAAAGATTGTTCCTTTAACAAATAAAAATATTTTTTCTTCAGCAGAAAATATTTCTAAAAGTTTAAATCTTTCAGAAAATGACCATTGTCTTAATATTATGCCACTTTTTCATATACATGGTCTAATAGCTATTTTAGCTTCATCAATGAAAGCTGGGGCATCTGTGTGTGCATCAAATGGTTTTAACGCTATCAAGTTTTTAGATTTAGCTAAGTCAGAAAAAATAACATGGTACTCGGGAGTTCCCACAATGCATCAAACTATCTTGTTAAGAGCACGTAGAAATTTAGAAATTGCTAAGGGACTAAAACTAAGGTTAATTAGATCATCATCTGCATCTTTACCACCAGCAGTATTTAATGATTTAAATGATGTTTTCAGTTGTCCAGTAATTGAAGCATACGGTATGACTGAAGCTACTCACCAAATGACTTCCAATCCATTGCCACCTAAGCAACAAAAAGCAGGATTTGTAGGCCTTCCAGCAGGCCCAGAGGTATGTATTATGAATGAAAATGGGGAAGTGCTAAAACAAGGTGATGAAGGAGAAGTGTGTATAAAAGGTGAAAATGTAACTCTTGGATACGATAATAATGAAGAAGCAAACAAAACAAGTTTTACAAATGGTTGGTTTAGAACCGGCGACCAAGGTTATTTTGATAAAGAAGGTTATTTAAAGATTTCAGGAAGATTAAAAGAAATAATTAATAAAGGTGGAGAAAAAATATCTCCTTTAGAAGTTGATAATGTTTTAATGGACCATCCATTTATAGATCAAGCAGTTTGTTTTGGGTATGATGATAAAATGCTTGGAGAAAATATTGCTAGTGCAATTATAATAAAGAGTGGTGAGACATGTTCAGAAAATGATGTTTTAGAATATGCTCAAGAAAAACTTGCTAAGTTTAAAATACCAAAAAAAATCTTTTTTGTTGAAGAAATTCCAAAAGGAGCAACAGGAAAATTACAAAGAAATGTTTTAGCAAAAAAATTTGGTTTAAACAATTAATGAAAAAAGTTTGTATATTTGGTGCAGGATCAATTGGTGGATATTTAGCTGCATGTTTGAGTAAAAATAATATTGATTTATCACTTATAGCCAGAGGTCCACACAAAAAAGCTATAGAAGAAAACGGCTTAACATTAATTAAAAATGATAAATCAGAAAACTTTAAATTAAAAGTAACAGATGATCCTAAAGAGCTTGGGATTCAAGATTATATTTTTATTTCAGTGAAAGCTCACGCGATTACTAATATAGTAGAATCTCTTCAAAGCTTAGTTGGAAAAAATACAACTATAATATCTGCTGTAAATGGCTTACCGTGGTGGTATTTTCATAAAGCTAACACAGGAACAAACTTAGATGAGAAACATATAGATAGCGTTGATCCTGATGGTAAAATTTGGAATTCTTTAAAACCTTCAAGAGCTCTTGGATGTGTGGTTTATCCAGCAGCTGAAATTACTGAACCTGGTGTTATTAAACACAATGGTGGTGAAAGATTTACGTTAGGCGAGCCTGATGGATCAAAATCAGAAAGACTTAAAATTATTGCAGACTTATTAATTGCAGGAGGTTTAAAAGCACCACAAAAAAGTAATTTAAGAGATGAAATATGGATAAAACTCTGGGGTAATTGTTCATTTAATATTGTAAGCGCACTACACGATAAATCTTTGGATGAGATTGGAGATGACCCAGAACTATTGAAAACAGTGAGAAAATTGATGGAGGAATGTCAGTCAGTGGGAGAAAAAATTGGAGTTAAATTTAATGTTTCGATAGATCATAGAATTAAAGCAGCAATTTCAATAAAAGGTCATAAACCATCTACTACTCAAGATTTACATGCAAAACGTCCTCTAGAAATTGATCCAATCATTGGATCAATAATTGAGATTGGAAATAAAATTAATGCAAATACTGAAAACTTAAAGTCTGAATATAATAAGTTAAAACATAAAGCTGAAGGCTTGGGGTTATATAAAAGATCAAAAATAATTGATCAAATTACAAATTAACTAAAAGTTTAAAGAAATATCTCTATGCACCGAATTACATCTCGAAACATAAATCGCTTGTTCTTTAGTGAGTTTTTGCTGTAACCTTAAGCCAATATTATCACTTAGTACCTGTAAGTGATTATTTATTCTATCCATATATTTTTTCTGAAATTCATTTCTCCAACTTACCTCTTTATCAAAATGTGCATAAGTCTCATCAGCTATTTTTGCTATTTGTTCAGGATCTTTTTCATCCTCATCCATAATAGTTATCAAGTAATCTAATTTATCTGCAAATTCATCTGAACCCGATATTTCACCAACTTTGTCAAACATATTATCAATATGATCTATAGCATCTAGATAACCTCGATTATCAATTTTAGATTTAAGAATTTTAATATCATTACTCAATTCTTCAAATTTTTCTCCATCTAATATAAATAATTTAATAAGCATTAAATCATCGTATGCATTATCTGCTGTTTTACGATATTTTTTAACAGCTAAATTTTTAGCTTTATTAATCTTATTAAATTCATCATTCTTTGGTTTCCAGTCTTTTGAAATTGAATTAGCGACCTCTTCAATTTCAAGTTTTACATTTTCAATTCTTTGTTCAATTTTATTTTTTTCTGAAACCTCATCATCATCTAAATTTCTAATTTCAGCTTTATATTTATCAATTTTTTTATTGAGTTTAGAAATTTTCTTCTGTTTTTTTCTAGTCTTAAAGTGCAAGTCTCTATAATCAATGGCATAGTCATTATAAATAGCTTCTGTACTTTTGACTTCATCAACTAATTCGAAAGTATAATTTGAATTATCTACGTGTCGTTGGAAATAACTTAGTTTATCAGCTGGTAAATTTGCAAGTATTATTGAGTCAAAATCGTCAATGCTATTCTTTATTACATCTGCATTATTTGCATAATTTGCAAATTTATATTCTTGTAGACAATACTGTAGTTTAGGATTCATTGGAGGTGGCGCTACCTTTGAAGTTAGATAAACCCTGTTAGGCAGATAATTTACAAGTGATGGATAAGAGCCAACTATTGCTAAACCGACAAGCTGCAAAGCTATAAATGGTACTACACCTTTCCAAATATCTAGTGTTTGCACTACTTTTGGCGCTACACCTTTTAAATAAAATAATGCAAATCCAAATGGTGGGGTTAAAAAAGAAGTTTGCAAGTTCACTCCAATCATAACTCCTAACCAAACTGCCGTTACATTAGCTCCTGTTTCAGCCAACAATATTGGTGCAATTATTGGAACAACAACAACAGCAATTTCAATAAAATCTAAAAAGAAACCAAGTAAAAATATTACAATCATAACAACTACAAACTGAGTCCAAAATCCACCAGGTAAATCCTGTAAGAAATCTCTAACTAATTCTTCACCACCAAACGCTCTAAATCCAGAAGTAAGCATCGCAGCTCCTAAAAGAATAATAAATACCATTGAAGTAGTTATACAAGTTTCAGTAACAACCTCTTTTAAAACATTCTCTGTTTTATAAGTTCTCCAAAAGCTCCACGATATTCCGATTACAAGAAGGATAACAAAGAAAGCAGTTGTGTATATTGCTCCAATATCTCTTTCCTCTAAATTTTTTATGTTGAGTTCATAATTTGAAGCAAAAAAAGTGATTGGTATCAACGAACCTATAATAAGTAAAAGGGGATAAAAGGCACTTTTCTTTCCTTCAAATAATCTGTAACCTGCCATTAGTGTTGCACCTATGGCTCCAATTGAACCGGCTTGATTAACAGTTGCAATACCCATTAGTATCGAACCTAAAACTGCAAATATTAATGCAAGTGGTGGAATAATTATAACAATTACTCTCATCCAAAATTTAAAATTAAATTCCCCCTTAAATGGCACTGGTGGTGCAACCCCTTTTTTAAATCTTGCATAAAAAAACACATAAATCATATAAAGAGCAACCAAGACTAATCCTGGTAAAAGAGCACCAAGGAACATGTCTCCAGCACTTGATGATCCAACTCTAAACTCACCTGGCATATTAAATTCACCCGTTAAAGCTTTGTAATCATTCTGTCTCATATTATTAGCAACATCTGATGCACTGGCTAATTGGTCTGCAATAATAATCAGTACAATAGATGGAGGGATAATTTGCCCAAGTGTTCCAGACGAACATACAATTCCACTTGCAAGTTTTCTGTCATAATTATTATTTAACATTGTAGGTAAAGAAATTAACCCCATTGCAATAACTGTTGCTCCAACGATACCCGTAGTTGCTGCGAGTAATGCTCCAACAAATATAACTGAGATACCTAAACCTCCTGGAATAGGGCCAAATAATTGACCCATTGTAATTAATAAGTCTTCCGCAATTTTTGATTTTTGAAGCATAATCCCCATAAAAATGAATAAAGGAATTGCAATTAAAGTGTCGGTTTCAACATCCCAATAATTACTTCTAAAGTTAGTTATACCAGCAACAAGCCACTCTATAGGTCCATCTACTGCAAAAAAAGCATCTGCATCTCCTTCAAATAAATACCCAAAAAATGCAGCTAAACCAATGGATATGATAGCAGAACCAGGAAGAGCAAATGCTACAGGATAACCTGATGCTAGAGCAACAATCATAATTAAAACTAAGATTGCTAAGAAAAATAATTCCATTATTGGCTTTCCATATTTTTTGTCTGAACTTCATTAGTATTATTTATGTTTGAAATACTTGATTCATTTTCGTTCATCAAAAGTTTGTAACTACTATTCATAAAAAAACTTGTAAACTGTAACAACATCGTAATTGCGAATACTGCTAGATACACTGCCATTAAATACAGTAAATATAATCCATTAGAACCTTGCTGGGTAACCTCAAATGCAACTACCGGCCCATTAATAATACTTGCTTTACCATTTAAACCTAAAAATATAACAATTAAACAAAGTGGTACACCAAGCACGGCAGAACCAATTGCATTAGTCCATGCTTTTTTTCTTTCACTAAAAGTGGAATAAAGAACATCAACTCTAACATGACCCTCATGAATTAGTGCATAAGCGCTTGCAAATAAATATAACGCTGCGTACCAAAATCTCACAAGATCTCCTTGAAAAGCTTGCTCGTATGAAAATATAAATCTTGATAAAACTATAAAAAATTCACTTAATACAACTAAAACTGCTAACCATATAAAACCAACAGATTTAGTAAAATAACCAATCACAAAAGAAACTGCTATAATAGGAAAGTGTATGAATGTTATTCTTTCAGGAGCCTTAACCATAAAGGCTTTAACCTCTGGACTAAAAATTGTTTCCCATAACCTTTCGACAACCATAAAAGAAATTATAAAATCAGCTAAACCAACTAAGAATACCGCCCAGAAAGATGACCTGACTATATAAGCTGAAAATTTTGATAATATTTCTGAGTCTGTTTCTAATGTTTGAGAGTACGTTTTAAAAACATAAGAAATTAAAAGTCCTATACAAATCAGATATAATCCAATTTGCATATAACCATAATTTAAGTCTGATCCCTCTAAGAGCTTTTGTTTATGACCAAACAATTCGTGATGAGAAAAAATTTTTCTCACTCCAGGCCATTCAGCCCAAACTGTAAGTAAGTTATTTAACAAAAAAGCCAGTGTAAAAGCTATCACTGAATAGCTTAAAATTCTTAAATAAAGATGAATACTTTTACTTTTTGCGTCCATTAATTATTCTAAATACTAAATTTTGACTTTTATTAAATATAAAAAAAAGGGCCCAATTAAGGGCCCTTTTAATTACATAAAAGACGTAATTACATTCCTAGCACTCTGTTTCTTTGCTGAATGTAAGGTGAGTCTGAAAGGTTTGTCCAAGCACCAATTTCTTTTCTAGCTTTTAAGAAACTTGTATGGATTCTTTCAGCAAGACCACTACTCGCTCTTGTCTCTTCAAAGACTTCCTCTGCTGCTTTTCCAAACCCATCATAAACCTTGTCGCTAAACTTCTCTAGTTTAACACCATGATCATTAATCAATCTTGCAAGTGCTGCACCGTTTTTAGCATTGTACTCAGACATCATAACGTCATTTTCCATTGCTGCAGCAGCTTCGATTAATAATTGATCAGCTTTAGATAAGCTTGTGAACCAAGACTTATTAGTTCCGCATGCTAACATTGATCCAGGCTCGTGCATACCAGGATAGTAGTAGTATTTAGCAGCTTCTTGGAATTTCATAGCTTCATCATTCCATGGACCAACCCACTCTGTTGCATCAATTGCACCAGAAACTAAGTTTTCGTAAATCTGTCCACCAGGAAGTGAAACTGGAGATCCTCCAAGTTTACCAATTACTTGTCCACCTAAACCAGGCATACGCATTTTTAAACCTTTAAAGTCATTTGGACTTCTGATTTTTTTGTTAAACCATCCACCCATTTGAACTCCTGTATCACCGCACATGAAGTTTTTTAGACCAAAACCATCTGCTAGTTCGTCCCATAACTCCTGACCACCAGCAAATCTGATCCAAGCATTCATTTCAGTGTAAGTGAAACCAAAAGGTACCGCAGTAAAGTAACCCCAAGCAGGATTTTTCTTTACCCAGTAATAGTCAGCGGCATGATACATTTGAGAGTTACCTGATGCTACTTCATCAAATGAGTCAAAAGCTTTAACTCTTTCGTTAGCAGCGTAGTAAGTAACTTGTATTCTACCGTCACTCATATCTGTTATTCTTTGTGCAAATCTTTGTGCTCCTGTTCCTAGACCTGGAAAATCTCTTCCCCAAGTAGCAACCATTGATGCTTCTATTCTTTCAGCAGCAACAGCTGGAGCAGCTAAAGATGATGCAGCAACAGCAGCAACACCCGTTGCAGCAGCAGCTTTAAAGAACTTACGTCTTGAAGGTGATTTTTTTACCTTCAAAGATTTTTTGTCTTTAATCATTTATTTCTCCTCTATAGTTAATTAACTAATGACAATTAAACATAATTGTAACTTAGAGTCATTTTAAAAATTAAGACATTTTGGAAAATACAATCCAAGATTGTATTAAATTAGCTTTTCGTTCGCATACACACAACATTTTTCAGGGGGTATATAAAGATTGATATCTCCAATTGAAATTGGCAATTCTCTATCCACTTTAGATTTAATTACAAAATTATCCATATTTGCCGTCAATAATTTGAAATTTCCAAAATCTTCAACTCTAGTAAGTGAAGCTTTTATTGTATTTTCACCCTCTTTTTCTACAACATTTATGAATTCTGACCTAATCCCAAGTTTTACGTTTTTATCTTTTAATTTCGTGAGTTTCGAGTTTGTTTTAATTTCAATATTATTAATTTTTACAGAATATTCAGAAGAGACCTCACTATCAAAAATATTCATGGCTGGAGATCCAATAAAGTAACCGACAAATGTTGTTTTGGGTCTTTCAAAAAGATCTTTTGGAAGTCCAACTTGGACTATTTCTCCCTGATCCATAACAATAATATTATCAGCAAACGTCATAGCTTCATTTTGATCATGGGTTACGTAGACTAAAGTCGTTTTATATTGTTCATTAATTTCTTTTAGGTTTCTCCTAAGTCTAAATTTTAAATCCGGATCAATTACAGTTAATGGTTCGTCCATTAATACACCTGCAACATCTTCTCTTACCAATCCTCTTCCTAGTGAAATGAGTTGTTTTTGATCTGCAGTAAGTTTTCTGGCTGGTAAATTTAAAAAAGATGAAAGTCTTAAAGTATCTGAAACTGATTTTACTCTTTCGTCAATTTTTTCTTTGGAAAAGTTCCTACACTTTAAGGGAAAAGCTAGGTTATCGTAAACAGTCATAGTACTATAAATAACTGGGAACTGAAAAACTTGTGCTATATTTCTTTCTTCAGTAATAAGATTTGTTACATCTTTTTCATCAAATAAAATATTCCCTTTAGATGGTTTAACTAAACCTGAAACAATATTTAGCATAGTTGTCTTACCACAACCTGATGGTCCTAAAATTGCATATCTTTTCCCATTTTCCCAAGTCATTGAAAATGGATTTAATGCAAAAGTTGGATTTGCATCATTAGGATTATATGAATGAGAAATATTTGATAAATCTATTTTAGCCATTGTTTATTCCATATGGTGAAGATACTAACTCTCCACTCTGATTAAATGCATAAAATTTATTTGAATTAAAAATTACTTTTACTTTTTGATGAATCTTAAAATTCATTACTTCTTCAATTAATGCAATCAATTTTGAATTACCTTTTTTTAAATGAAGTAAAGTTTCTGATCCACTAATTTCTGCAAGTTCAATTTCAAATTCTTCACCATTATCATCTAATTTTATTTCTGACGCTCTAATTCCAAAATTATAGTTTTGATTTTCAAGGTTTTTGAAATGTTTAGGAGATTTAATAGAAATATTTTCAAAATTTAAATTGTCTGAATTTTTTAGTCCTTTTAAAATGTTCATTGGAGGGTCATTTGAAATCTCTGCAACTTTCAAATTTAATGGGTTTTCAAAAATTTCTTTTGCAGGTCCTTTTTGTAAAACTTTTCCCTCATCAAGAACAATTACTTCTCCATTTAACTCCATCACTTCTTGTGGATCTGTTGTTGAATAAATTAAAATCGTTTCTTGTGACATACCTTCAGAGAAAATTTTTTTAAATTCTTCTCTTAATTGTTCTCTAAGCTTGTAATCAAGATTTACTAATGGCTCGTCCAGAAGTAATATCTTAGCTTTCTTAGCCAAAGATCTAGCAAGAGCTACTCTTTGTTGCTGACCTCCTGATAATTCTTGAATTTTTCTATTTTCAAAACCAATTAACCCTACAGTCTTAAGGGCTTCTTCAACATCAGCCTTAATTTTATCTTTGCTTAGTTTCCTTTGTTTAAGAGGGAAAATAATGTTCTCATAAACGTTAAGGTGAGGATAATTAATAAATTGTTGATAAACCATGGCCACGTTTCTTTCCCAGACTGGAAATTTGCTAAAATCTTTTTTCTCAAAAGATAAATTTCCACTATCAGGATTTAGCAAACCAGCAATTGTTTTTAGAAAAGTAGTTTTTCCAGACAAAGTTCTTCCTAAAATTGTGTACAGGTTTCCTTTTTTAAAATTAAAAGATACATCATTTAAATGAAACTGGTCATCTGGTTTGTAAGTTATATGTTCTCCAATTAAATTCATTATTTCAATGCTCCAGATAAATTTCCTTTGGATAAATATCGTTCAACTACAAACGCTACAATAATTAAAGGTGCAACTGAAATTAATGCAGAGGCTGACAAACTCCACCATGGAGTAATTGAGGAGTTTAATGCTACAACTTTTACTGGCAGCAACTGTACTTCGGTAAAAGTTAAAATAAAAGCAAAGAAAAAATCTATCCAACCAAATATTATACAAAACATTCCAGCTACAATTAATCCTGGTATAGAATTTGGTAGCACAACTTTGTAAAATGCTTGATAAGGATTACATCCATCTATCAATGCAGTTTCATCTAATTCTTTTGGCACTCTATTAAAAAAGTCGACCATTATCCAAACTGCAATTGGCATTAATAATACAATATAAACTACAACTAAGCCAAGTAGGCTGTCTAGCAATCCAATAGTACTTAAAAATATAAAGAAAGGTATTGATAAAACAATCGGTGGCATAATTCTTTGAGATATAAAAAAGAACGTAATGTCGTTATTTCTTATAAACCCTGCTTTGAAAGTAAATCTTGAAAGAGCATAGGCAGCCAAAGTACCTAAAACAATACTTACTAAACTTGCAGTACACGTTACAAAAATGCTATTGAAGTATGGTTCGACAATATCAACCCCACCTCTTGCAGGTGATTTTACTAATACCCGCCATCCCTCAAGCGTTGGTTCAAAATCTAACCAAGGGATATAAGTAACTTTACTATTTACTGATTGAAAATCTTTAAATGATGTAGAAACAGCCCAGAGAAAAGGAGCAACAATAAATACTGTCCACAAAGTAATAAAAGTATATTTTAAAAATGTATAGAGCTTTTCCATTATTCCTTAATCATTAATTTTGTTAAAACTTTTGCTATGATCGTAAGACTTATGATCATTATAACTAAATATGTAAAAGATAGAGTTGCGGCATAACCCATTTGAAATTCTCTTAATCCTTTGATGTATATATAAAAACTTGAAGTCTCAGTTGCTGTCCCAGGTCCTCCTGATGTAAGAACAAAAACTGTATCCATTATTTTTGAAGCCTCAATTAACCTTATGATAATTGCACCAATTGAAATCGGGGCCATTAATGGAAATGTAACATAAACAAACTTTCTAAAAGGACTTGCTCCATCTATAGCTGCTGCAAGAAACGGTTCTTTGGGAAGTGACAGCAAACCAGCTAACAACAGTAAAAACATAAATGGAGTCCATTGCCATACTTCCACAATTATAACAGTAAACTTTGCAATTACAGGGTCACTTAGCCATAAAATGGGACCAATTCCTATGTGTCCCAATAAGTCATTTACTGGTCCAAGCGACTCATGAAAAAAAGTTCTCCATATCACAGTCATTATAACTGGGGTTGTCATCATAGGTATCAAAAAAATAACTCTAAAGAATCTTTTAAATTTAATTTCTTTCCATACCATTAAAGCAAGTGCAAAACCAATTATGTATTGGAGTATAACTGTTGATACTGATAAAAAACTTAGTCTGAAGAATGACTCCCAAAACCTGGGATCATCTGTAAATAATCTTATATAGTTTGTTATTCCTATAAAGTTCATTTCTGGCGTATAGCTATTCCAACCAGATAAACTCAATCTAATAGTAAATATTATTGGAAAAATTAATATCCCTATAAGCACAAATAAACCAGGAAATAAAAAAACAAACTTGTGCTTAAAATTCATAAAATATTTTTTGGATTTTGTTAGTTGTGGCCGTCGTTATGACGGCCACATAGTTCTTTTTATAGCTTATTATCTTCCATTGCTACACCAACAGAGTAAGCTTTTCTTACATTATCTTTTCCTACTCTATTAAGTATATCATTCCACTGTTTAGCGGCTTCATCTAAAGCATCTTGTGGTGATAATTGTCCAGCTAAAGCTTTTGCTGCGGCAGTTGCTAGTGCAGCGTTAAACTCAAAAGTTCCAGGAACTCTTAATGGAAATACTCTATTTTTACTTTTTTCCATTTCAGCAAGTGTATCTACATATGATTGAGCAATATCTTTGTCCCAACCGATTTGAGTCCATACATCTGCTTGAAAGTCTGCATCTCTAAACGGGTTTACTCCGAATCTACCAATACCGATGTCGGCTTGGTGGTTTGCCTCGTTAGCAAAGAAACATAAGTAATCAAAAGCCATTTCTTGTTCTTTACTTTTCTTAGCAACACCAACTGCCCATCCCCATACAAAGAAAGGAGCTTGGTTAAAACCTTCGTCCCAAGAGTTTGTTTTTCTATTCCAAACTTTAGTAGATCCAGGTAATTGAGCAGCACCTACTTTGTTATTAATAGGACTATCAGGTTGCATAGCAGCAACAAATGCATCATCCCATGAGAAGCTAAACAAAGTTTGTCCACCACCAAATGACCCAATTTCGTCACCTAGACCAAAGTTAATTCCTCCTGGCGGTACGTATTTAGTTGCAGCAACCCAATCAGTCAGAGCTTCAACAAAACCAGGATTATTAATCAATGGTGTCATAGTTTCTAAATCAAAGAAAAAACCACCTGGAGTTTTTGGATTTTTAGAATATGCAGCTGATCTAGAATAAAATGCAGCATACATTAAGTCATCTTTTTTCATAACTTCAGCAGATCCATATTCTTTCTCACCATCACCATCCCAGTCCCAATCATTAAAGTATGCAGCCATCTCTCCATACTCTTTCCACGTAGTTGGAACTTTTAACTCTTTACCAGTGTCGGCTTTATATTTCTTTTGATATTCAGGATTATCTATTACATCTTTTCTATACTTAAGATAGTGTCTGTCACCGTCTACAGGGAATTGATACATTACACCGTCCCATGAAGCTATACCAATGTGAGAAGGTGTTACGTCCTTCATCTGTTTCATATCAGTATATTTCTTTGGTACTGGTGCTAGGTATCTTCTCCAATCATTGATGAAGTTAGAAAATCCAAATACTATATCGTAAGGAGCTTGACCTGCTTGGAAAGGAACCATAGCTTTTGCATATAGATCTCCAGCTGGTGTATGAGTTACATCAACTTTTGCTCCAGTTAATTTTGCAAACTGTTCAGCGTGAAGAGCTGTTGGCTCTCCCATAACTGGTACTGCGTGCGTATTAATTTTAAGTGTTTTCCCCGAGTAATCTTTTTTAGACATTGACTCGTATGAACACTCACCAGGAATATCCCCAGTAGCTTTGATATGTGGGAATTGATCACTCCACTTATCTGCATACGCAACATTACTAAATACCAACAATGCTGATATAAGAGCAGTTACGCAAGTTTTTATTGTCTTCATCTTCATTTCCTCTCTTTTGTTATTTACGGAACCAACACTGCACGACCTTTGATTTTTCCATCATTAAGATCATGTAATGCTTTGTTAGCTTCGTCAAGTTTATACTCTTTCATAGAAAGTTTTACTAAACCTTTATCCGCTAACTCCATTAATTCGTATAATTCAGCCCATGTTCCTACTAAGCTTCCAACTATACTTTTCTCCTGGTCAATCATATCAATTGCCAAAATTCTTATTTCTTCTCCATAACCCACTATATAGAAAGTGCCTGTTGCTTTAGTCATGCTTAGACCCATTGATGTAGATCCTTTCTCACCAACAAAATCTATAACTGCCTCTGCACCTTTTCCTTTTGTAAGTTCTTTTACTTTTTCTATTTCATTTCCATCAATAAGAACTCCGTGATCTGCGCCAAGTTCCATAGCATGATCTAAAGGAGTTTTGGCTTTTTCAACTACAATGATATTTGCAGCACACATAGCTCTTAAACATTGAATTGCAATATGCCCAAGACCACCCGCACCAATGATTACACAATTTTCTCCAGGTAAAAGATGTCTTGTTGCTTTTTTTACTACTCTGTAAGCAGTTAAACCTGCATCAGAAAATGGAGCCACATCTATAGGGCCTAAAACCTTTGGTATTTTAATTAAATTTCTTACACTGGTTTGAAGCAGTTCTGAATATCCTCCATGTTTTACATTTAATCCAGCAAAAATAGGATTTTCTGCATGCATATCATTCCCTCTTCTGCAGTCTAAACAAGTTCCACCTGTACCTGAAACTTTTGGATGTAAAATAACTGCATCACCTTTTTTAAATCCCTCAACATCTTTACCGATATCTTCTACCCAACCAGCATTTTCATGTCCCATAACCATGGGTAATAAATCGTTGTTTTGGTCAGTTATGTGTTTCCAAACTCCTTCGATTATATGTAAGTCTGTTCTGCAGACTCCAGCAGCACCAATTTTAACAATCACATCACTGGCTTTTTCTATTTTTGGATTAGGTAATTCTTCTCCTGTTACCCAAACAGCTTCCTTCATTTCTGGGTCGTATTTATGTAAAACCTGAGCTTTCATTTTACTCCTCTCAATTAAAATTTATTTATAAAGTGTAGATTGAATCAAAAAATATGTCTAGGAGACATACTTTTTTTTTGTCACATGAATTAAATAATACAACTTACAGTTGCTAATTAACTTTATTCTTACAGCTTCCTGTTTTAAAATATTCATCAAGATTATCTATGGCCAAATTTGCCATGGCTGTTCTAGTTTCCTTTGTGGCACTGCCTAAATGAGGAAGTATAAACGCACTTTTATGTTTGTAGTAGCCTTTATTTAAGTTTGGCTCGTTTTTATAAACATCTAACCCAACTGCATAAACTTTTCTTCTATCTAAGGCATCAACCATAGCCTCGTCTTCAATTATATCTCCTCGTGCAACATTAGTAACTACTGCACCCTTTGGTAAATATTCGATTGTATCTTTATTAATCATATCAATTGTCTCTTTTGATGCTGGACAACATACAGACAACACATCTGATACCGACAAAAGATCTTTTAAATTATCATGATAAATTGCACCTTGCTCTTTATCTTCACTAAGTTTTGATCGGTTATGATAATGAATTATCATTCCAAGGGATTTTGCAACTTTTGCAATTTTTTGCCCAATTCTTCCCATTCCTAAAATACCTAACCTTGTGCCTGTTAATTGTTTTCCAATTAATAAATCTGCTGACCAAACCCATCCACCTTCTCTTGCTCTTTCAATTCCTTCAGATGCTCTTCTACAAGCACCTAAAATTAAAAGCACTCCTATTTCTGCCGTAGCATCAGTTAAAACATCTGGAGTATTAGTTACTGCTATACCTCTATTTTTTGCTGCTTCTAAATCAATATTTCCAAATCCGACTGCAAAGTTAGAAAGTATTTTTACTGAGTCTGGTAATTGATTGATTGTATCGGCATCAAGTTTATCAGTTAAAGCCGATAGTATACCATCACAGCCTTCACTCATTTCAATTAATTTTTTTTGTGAATATAGTTCATCGTTAAGATTTAAATTTGCATCAAAAATCTCTTTTGCTTTATCCTCACAAGATCTTAGCAATCTTCTCGTGACCAATATTTTTTTCATTAAGTTAGATTAATTTAAATCGAAGATTTTACCAGGATTCATAATATTATTTACATCTATTGATCGTTTAATAGATTTCATTACAGGTACGTTATCTGGATGTTCTCTAAGTAAGTAATGTTTTTTTTGAAGCCCTATACCATGTTCTCCAGTAATAGTTCCTTCAAGTTCAAGTGCTTTATTGATTAAATCATCACTATATTGTCTTATTCTTTTTTGTTTATCCTCATCATCTGGATCATAAAGAACTATAGAATGAAAATTTCCATCGCCAACATGACCTACCATTGGAGCAGTTAAGCCCAGCTTCTGAACTTCTTTTTCTGCCCATGAAATACACTCAACTAATCTTGAAATTGGTACACATACATCAGTAGAATAAACTTTCATATCATTTCCTAAAGCTTTAACCGAATAGTAAACATCGTGTCTTGCTTTCCATAATTTTTTCTGCTCTTCAGGAGAAGACGCCCATTGAAAATCACTTCCACCATTACTTTTTGAAATTTCTTCTACAATTCCAATATTTTCATTGTTTGATGCTTCACTACCATGAAATTCAAAAAATAGAGTAGGTGACGCTTTTATATTTTCTAATTTAGAATACTTAATACTTATTTCCATTTGATCTTTATTAAGCATTTCAATTCTTGCAATTGGAACACCATACTGAATAACTTCTTGTGATGCTTTAACTGCAGAGTCTAAATCTGGAAAATAGCATACCGCACTCATTATACTTTCAGGTATCGGGGATAATCTTAATTGCACTTCAGTAATAATTCCAAGTGTTCCCTCTGAACCTATGAATAAATTTGTAAGATTATATCCAGCTGAAGTTTTTTTTGTTCTAGCTCCTGTTTTGATAATATCTCCATTTGGAAGAACAACTGTAAGACCTGAAATTACAGTTCTCATAGTTCCATATTTAACAGCCATAGTTCCTGAAGCTGATGTAGCTGCCATTCCACCGAGAGCAGCATCGGCACCTGGATCAATTGGAAAGAAAACTCCATCTTCTCTTAAATATTCATTTAATTGTTTTCTTGTTACATTTGCTTGAACTCTACAATCAAAGTCCTCAGCATTGACACTTAAAACCTTATTCATTTTTTCAAGAGAAATAGTAATACCGTTTTGATTTCCCACAACGTGACCTTCTAAAGAAGTACCTGTACCAAATGGAACAACTGGTATTTTGTGTTCATTACATAGTTTTAATAATTGAGAAACTTCCTCATTTGTTTCTGGAAATACTACAGCTTTTGATAGGACTGGATCGTATGTATCTTCACCTCTAGCATAGTTTGAACGTGTAGACTCTGAAGTTGAAAATCTACCATCAAAAATTTTTTTTAATTCAGTTTGAACAGTCTCATTCATAATTAAATATTACAAAAATTTCGATTAAAAATACAGCCTATTTAGAAAGCATCTTGCCTATATTTTCTAAGGCCTGTTGTATATTATCTCTTGATGCGGCAAAACTAAACCTAACATAATCTTGGCAAGTTTGACCAAATGCTGTTCCAGGTACAATTGCTACTCCTGCCTCATGCATTGCTTTTTTGCAAAATTCTGCACCTGTCATTCCAGTACCTTTTACATTTGGAAATGCATAAAAAGCTCCACCAGGAAGACTACACTCTATTCCAGGTAAGTCATTCAAACCTTTATGAATTAAATTTCTTCTTAAAGTGAATTTATCTAACATGTCATTGATTGAGTCATCTGGACCGTCTAAAGCAGCAATCCCTGCAAACTGCGCAGCTGCATTTACACAAGATACACTATTTATTAAAAGTTTGTTAACATGTGCAACCATTTCTTTAGGCCAATAACTCCATCCCAATCTCCAACCTGTCATTGAGTAAGCTTTACTCCAGCCTTCTAAAACAATTAATCTTTCTTTTAAAGCCTCATAATGAAAAAATGATGGCATTTCTTTATAATCAAAAATTTGTCTACTATAAATTTCATCACTTAAGATCGTAACATGAGGATGTTTTTCTAATTCTTTTGCAAAATAGTCTATTACTGGTTTTTCAACAAAACTACCTGTTGGATTGTTTGGATTAATTAATATTAACAATCTAGTTTTATCAGTAATTAAAGATAATATTTTATCAGGATCAAATTTAAGATCTTTATCCTCAGTAAGATCATATGGAACCGGTGTTGAGCCAGTATAATTTATCATTGACTCATAAATTGGGAAAGCAGGTGTAGGATGTATTATTTCTGCTCCTGGCTCACCAAAACATTGAATTGCATAACTCATTGTAGGTTTTCCACCTGGCATAATTAAAATTCTTTCAGCATCAATATCTGCATCGTAACGTTTTTTAATCCATCTTGTTACAGCTTCTCTACATTCTGGAATTCCATTCGACATTACATATCCATGATGACCATCATCCAAAGCTTTTTTAGCAGCTTCGACTACATGCTTTGGTGTTTTAAAATCTGGTTGACCTAGTCCCAAATGAATCATTGGGTGTCCTTTTGCTTCTAATGCTTTAGCTTCTGCTAGTACACTAAACGCAGACTCTGTTCCTAAATTTTCTAAATTTTTTGCTAGTATCATAATTTTATTTTTTAAAGTGAGAAAACTAACTGAAAAGGTTAACTATGTCTATTAATTAAAATTTTTTATCTTCTATAAATAATTTTGGACTCATCTAAGTCTCTTATGCTTTTGCAACCCATCAATATCATGTTACGTCTTATTTCATCATGCATATTTTGTAGTAATCTTTCTACTCCTTGTTGGCCACCAGCCCCTAAACTAAACAAAAAAGCTTTACCAAAACTACAAGCTGTCGCACCTGCTGCTAATGCTTTAAGAACATGTGTTCCTCTTCGAACTCCACCATCTAAAATTACCTCTAATTTATCTCCAACAGCATCTCTGATAGCTTTTACTTGATCAAAAGGAGATCTAGACCCATCAAGTTGTCTTCCGCCATGATTTGATATCATTATAGCGGTACATCCTATGTCTATTGCTCTTTTAGCGTCATCAACTGACATAACTCCTTTAAGTGCAATTGGACCGTCCCATTTTTTTATACAATACTCTGCATCTTTCCAATTCATGGCAGGATCATATTGCTCATTTATATATCCCATAACAGATTGAGCAATATTAGTACCCTTATCAACTTTATCTTTTAGATTTGCTAATTCAAATTTTTTATGCGTAAAATAGTTAAAGACCCACTGAGGTCTCATGGCAAAACTCATTAAACTATCTAAGGTAAATTTTGGTGGTGTTGTAAAACCTGTCCTGTGATCTCTTTCTCTATTTCCAGCAACAATAGTGTCAACTGTGATACACATTCCGTTGAAGTTTGCTCTTTTACATCTATCAATTAAGTCATTAGTTATCGATTGATCCTTATGAATATATAACTGGAAAATTTTTGGCCCACTTGAAAGATTTGCAATTTCTTCAATTGAAAAAGATGCCATAGTAGACATACTATATATAGTACCAAATTTTTCAGCAGCACGAGCAGAAGCTTTATCTCCATCTGGGTGATATAAACTTTGCATAGCGGTTGGAGATAAAAAAATTGGCATATCCATCTTTGCTCCAAAAACTTCTGTCTTTAAATCAGGTTCACCAACACTATTTAAAATATTTGGAATTAGATCACAGTCATTAAATGAATCTGTGTTCCTGTTCATTGTAACTTCATCGTCTGCTCCTCCGTCTATATAATGAAAAATAGGTGCAGGTAGTTTTTTTTTTGCTAACTTTCTAAAGTCATCAAAGTTATAGCAATTGCTTAAACTCATTATACTCTGAATCTTAAGTTACTTCTGTTTAGGTCACTAATTTTTGTGCAACCCATTAGTTTCATATCTCGTTGCAGTTCAGTTTTATATTGATTTAGTGCTCTTTCCACTCCTGCTTGACCTGCTGCAGCTAAAGCATAAAGATAAAGTCTTCCGCCTGAACAAGCTTTAGCACCTAGGGATAATGCTTTTAGCATATGAGTTCCTCTGTGAATTCCTCCTTCACATATAACATCAAGCTTATCACCAACAGCATCAACAATTTCTGCAAGTTGATCAAAAGGAGATCTAGACCCGTCAAGTTGTCTTCCGCCGTGATTTGAAACCATTATTCCAGTACAACCAATATCTACAGCTTTTTTTGCATCTTCAACACTCATAATACCTTTAAGAGCAAAATGACCACCCCATTGAGAACAAAGTTTTTCTGCATCTTTCCAATTCATAGATTGGTCTAACATTGTAGAAAAATAACTTCCAATTGATGAGTTAGTGCTTGTACCTTCTTTCACAAAATCTTGAAGATGAGGTAACTCAAATTTACCTTTTGTCATATAATTTATTCCCCACATAGGCTTAGTAGCAAAACTAAACAAACTTGATAAAGTTAATTTAGGTGGAGATGTAAAACCAGTTCTTAAATCTCTTTCTCGGTTTCCCCCAGTAATAGTATCTACAGTTAGAGCCATTACATCAAATTTTGCTGCTTTAGCTCTTTCTAAACATGAGTCATTCAAACCTCTATCTTTGTGGAAATAAAATTGAAACATCTTAGGAGTATCAATCATAGCAGAAATTTCTTCTACACTGACTGTAGCCAAAGCTGAAACACCAAACATTGTATTAAATTTTTTAGCTGCCTTTCCAACTGCCCTTTCTCCATCATAATGAAAAAGTCTTTGTAATGCTGTTGGTGCTAGGTAAAAAGGTAAATCCAATTTTTTTCCAAATATTGTTGTTGAAAGATCTACATTTTCAACTCCTCTTAAAACATTTGGAACTAAATCAACATCATCAAAAGCACTAGTATTTCTTGCATACGTTATTTCATCGTCTGCTGCACCATCAATGTAATGAAAAATTGGAGAAGGTAATTTTTTTTTAGCTAGTTTTCTAAAATCACCAAAATTGTGACAGTCTTTTAAATTCATAAAGTTAGTTTAAAATTTTTTTATATAATTAAACATATAACTATTTGCCCCAGGATTTTTATCTCCAAGGCTCGCGTTTGATATATGGTTATATGACACTGCTATTTCACTATTAGAAGAAAATTCATAAGAAATTTGTATTTCTGTTTTAAACTCAATTGCGTGTCCTAAATCCTTACCATCGCCCTTAGAATATAATCCAGGTGTAAAGCTTGGAGTAAACTTCAAAGGACCCTCATTGTAAATTTGAAAACCTGTATAAATATATGCCGCATTATCTGCTGTCACCATTAGACCTGTTACTGGTTGAAGAGTTCCAAAAAAACTCTCTTTATCTTTTCCAGTATTAATATGCTGTATACCAAATAAAGTAGACTTTTTTCCCTCATCACTAAAATCAAATGTTCCAGTATAAAAACTCCAATTTTCATTAGAACTATGTCCATCTGCTTTTGCTAAATTAAAACCCAGCAAAAAATAAATTAACAATAATTTTAAAATGGTTTGCATAAAAAATTTGTATCTACTTTATAGATACTTTTCTAAGAATTAAAATACCGCCAAAAACAAATAAAATCAAAGGTAATACCCAAAGTAAAACTGTGTTTTTATTAATTTCTGGATCGTATACTATCCACTCTCCATATTTGCTCTTAAGAAAATCATAAATCTGTTCATCATTTTTACCTTCATCGATTTTATTTTGAATTAAAATTTTCATACTTAAAGCAAAATCAGATTGAGAGTCATAAACTGATTGTCCTTGACAAATTAAACATCTCAAATTTTTTGAAATTTGATCAACCTTTTCAGAATTAGCCGCATATGATAGATTAAAAGAACCTATTAAGTAAAATATTGTAAGGACTAAAATTTTAGTTTTCATTTTTGATTATCATTTTAAGTTCAGTAAGTTTTTTATCATCAAGTGGACCAATATATTTTTTTAAAATAGTTTTAGAATTGTTATTTATAAGAATTGTTTCGGGTACACCATATGCACCTAGCTCAATTGAGTTAACTCCTGAAGGGTCAACTACAATTTTAGAATAAGGATTACCCAGTTCTTTAATAAATTTTTTTGCATTAATCTCATTATCTTTATAATTAATTCCTATTATATTTAATTTATCCAATGATTTGAGGTTTAATAGAAAAGAATGCTCCTCTCTACAAGGTAGACACCATGAAGCCCAAATATTTATTATTGAAAAATCTTTATCATTTATTAATTCATATAAGGTTGACTCTTCATCAGAGTAAAGAAACTTTGCCTTAAAGTTAAAATCAATTTTACTTGAATTTAAATTGGGAGAATAATTATTTGTTTTATTCAGACCTTTCAGAAGAATAAAAAAACTTACAATAAGTAAAAAAACTACTGCTATTAGCTTAATATTTTTAACCATTTTTTTTTACAATGCTTAATATTCCTCCAAAGGAAATTAATATTATTGATATCCAAATCCATATCATAAACGGTTTTATTTGATACCTGACGTTATAAAATCCATCATTTTTTAATATATTAAACACTAAAAAATTATCTGAATATAGTGTTGATTTAATATCAGCTTCACTGGTTATTGTCTGTGGCTGATCATAAACTCTAACTTCTGGTTTTAAATTAATCGAATTATTTTTATCTGTAATTTTAAAGTTTGCTTCTAAAGATTGATAATTTTTATTTTCATTAATTTTAAGACTTTCAAATTTGATTGTTTTATTTAGAAATTTTCTTTCATCACCAACTTTCATATTAGATGAATATTCTTTAGCTAGAACACCATTGACTAAAACACTTAAAATAAACAAACTAAAACCAAAATGTGATATTTTTTGAGATAAATTTGTTTTTTTTACTGAAAAGTCTTTAATAGTAATAAAAAAAAGAAAAAAGCTTGCTATAAAAAGTGGGAGTGAAAATAAATAAGAAATTCCAACTCTTTTTAAAAAAATAAATGAAACAATTATTGATAAAATTAAAAATAAAAGTTGCTGTAGATTAATTTTATTTATTTTATCTTTTATCCAATTGAGATTTGGTCCAATTGCCATAAAAATTAAAAAAGGAATCAAAAAAGGCACAATTAATTTATGATAAAAAGGGGGGCCAACTGAAATTTTATCATTATTTACTACTTCTAGAAATATTGGATAAACTGTGCCAATTAAGACAACCGATAAAAAAAACATCATAAACAAGTTATTAACTAGAACAGCTGTTTCTTTACTAACAATAAAAGTTTTTGTGAAATTGTTTTTGATTTTGTTTTGATAAAAAAAATAAATAAAAACAGACAAGGTAATTAATATAAATAAAAAACAAAGAATAAACACTCCCCTTGATGGATCATTTGCAAAAGTGTGGATTGAGTTTAAAATACCAGATCTAACAAGAAATGTTCCACTCATACTTAATGAGAAAGTTGTAATTGATAAAATTACTGCCCATGAATGAAACATTTCTCTTTTTTCTAAAATTAAAATAGTATGAAATAGAGCTGTTAAACAAAACCATGGCATAAGGGATACATTTTCAACTGGATCCCAAAACCAAAAACCTCCCCATCCTAGTTCATAATAAGCCCATATGGATCCTAATAAAATTCCGATTGATAAAAAAATCCATGAAACTAGTACCCAATTCTTTATATGCTTAGCCCAAGTTTTATTTACAGAACCTGATATTAAGGCTGCGAGTGAAGAAGAAAAAATAATAGATGTTCCAACATATCCTAAATATAATATTGGTGGATGAATTGCTAATGCAGGATCTTGAAGTATTGGATTTAATCCAGTACCTTCATTAGGAATTGGAAATAAACTCATAAAGGGATTTGAAGTAAAAAGAATAAATAACAAAAATCCTAAAATTATTATTTCCTGAAAAAATAAAGTTAGAATTTTATATTTGTTTGAAAGATTTTTTGAAGTAATTGTAAAAATTAATAAGAAAATTGATAATACTAATAACCAAAGAAGTAAACTTCCCTCATGATTTCCCCATGTTCCTGAAATTTTATAGAACAAAGGTTTAGAGGTATGAGAATTATTATAAACTGTCTCATTGCTAAAATCTGAGATTATAAAAGCTATTATAAGAGCAATGAAGCTTATTATAATCATTAATGACTGAATAGAAATTAGTGAAAAAATTCTTCCACTAACATTTATATTATTTCTATTTAATAATATTGGAGATTGAATGATTATTAAAATAGACGACAGTAAAGCAATATAAAGTGAATAATTTCCAATTTGGTTTAGCATTAATTACTCTCTTTTAATGCCTCTTCCACCTCGGGTGGCATATAATTTTCATCATGTTTTGCTAATATTTTAACCGCAGTTAAAAAATTACGATCTTTTAAAAAACCTTCAGCCACAACTCCTTTTCCCTCCTCAAATAAATTTGGAACGGAGCCGCTATAATTAACGATTAACTCATTTTTAAAGTCAGTGATCACAAAATTAACTTCTGACTGATTAACTTTGATTGATTTTTCTTTAACCATACCACCAACCCTTATTTTTTTTGATGTCATCTCTGTCAAATTTTTTATTTCAGTAGGTGATTTAAAATAAACAACATTTTCCTCAAGAGATTTAAAAACTAAAAAAACAATTAAGATTAATGAAAAGAATATAGATAATATAAAGATGGCTCTTAGTTTAACTTTTTTACCATACATGAAAATAAAAGTTAAATTTTAGATGCAGATGAAGTAGCTAGTATTTCTTTATATGTCTCTTGTTTTTTTGCTATTTCAATTTTATCAGTCTCTAAACTTTCAAAACGAGCCCTAAATTTCTTTTGCTCTTTAACTAGTTGAAGTTTGATTACTGAATATAAAATACAGAAACAAGAAAGAGTAAATGCAAAAGAAGACCATACATAGACACCATATCCATTCATGTATAAAACTTCGTTAATCATAATCTATCTAATCCTTTGTTTTTTATTTTTATCAGTTCTGTATTATATTTCATCAAAAATATCAAAAGCGAAAAAAGTGCAAATGCCGCAGTCATTATACCTAAAGGTAACAACATGGATGTATGAATAGAAGTTTCTGTAAAAATATTTACTGAAGAAGGTTGGTGCAATGTTGACCACCACTCAACAGAAAATTTGATTATAGGGACATTTATTAAACCTATTATTGCTATGTACGAACTAATCTTTACAGCTTTTTCCTCATTGTCGGTTACCCTCCAACTTAGAAGAAACATCAAATAGAAAAAAGCAAGTAGTAACATTGATGTTATTCTTGCATCCCATGCCCACCAAGTTCCCCAAGTAGGTTTACCCCAGATGGATCCTGTTACCAAAGCAATAATATTAAAGACAAAACCAGATGGTGCTAAGCTTTTTGTTATTAAAGAAAGATTCTTATTTTTAAAAACTAAAATACCAAATGACAAAACAGCAATTAAGGAAAAAATTCCAAGAGAAATCCAAGCTGCTGGAACATGTACGTACATAATTCTCACTGAGTCGCTTTGTTTATAGTCTTCAGGAGAAAGTATTAATGCCTCAACAAGGCCAATACTTATAATTACTAAAAAAGTAATAAATACAAACTTATGTGTTTTATTTATTATTTTTAATAGGTTGTTTGGTTTTAAATAGTTAAACATTTTCTGTTATCTATAACACAAATTTAAATTATGAAAATTTTTCTGGTGGGTTATTCTGACCAAGAACACAGAGGGAGATAAAATAAATGGGATTAAAGCATCCTTGGTCAAAATATTATTTATTTTAGTCATAATCTGTGACGAAGATTTGCACGAAATGTGTTTAAAAAATGTAAATATATCTAGTTAGAAGGTTTAAAATAGCCTGAACCCTTTTTGCCTGAAAATATTTCGTTAATTAGAGGGTGCTTAATCGGTTCATCTGAGTCATCCACCAATAAATTTTGTTCAGAAACATATGCTTCATATGTGATTTCATCATTTTCAGCTAACAAATGATAAAATGGTTGATCTTTTCTTGGTCTCACATTTTTTGGTATTGATTGATACCACTCCTCAGAATTATTAAATTCAAAGTCGACATCATATATTACGCCTCTAAAATCAAAGTGCTTATGCTTTACAACATCACCAATTGAAAATTTACCTTTTTGAATGCTCACACAATAAATATGGATATTTAAAATTAAAAATCAATAAAAAAAATGTGAATGTTTTATTATTCTGCTATTATGTAGCAGTGAATAAATCTATTTTAAAATTTGTAACTGATTTAGGGCCTTTAGTAATATTTTTTTATTTTTATTATAACAATGATAAAAATTTAATTATTGCAATTCCTCCACTTATAGTTGCAACAATTATTGCTGTTTTAGTTGTTTGGGTAATTGAGAAAAAAATTCCAAAAGTTCCACTTATTAGTGGAGTATTGATAACAGTATTTGGTGGTCTAACAATTTATTTTGATGACCCTATATTTATTTACATGAAGCCAACAATTATAAATATTTTGTTTGGTCTTGCATTAATGTTTGGCAAATACTTTACAAACGAGCCGGTTTTGAAGAAATTACTTGGCAAATCTATGCCCTTAAGTGATGAGGGTTGGGAAATTTTAAATAAGAGATGGATGTATTTCTTTTTTGCTCTAGCAATTTTAAATGAAATAATCTGGAGAACTCAAACAGAAGAATTTTGGGTAAACTTTAAAGTTTGGGGAATGTTACCAATAACCTTTATTTTTACCGCTTTTCAAATTGGTTTAATAAATAAATACAAACTAAATGAATAGAAATTTAAGATTAGTAGTAAATAATTCGAATAAAGATGAAAGTAAAAAACTTTTTTTTGAGAGAACTGAATTAAAAATTATCTTAGATCTTTATGCAAAAATGGTTTCTTCGGGTAATTGGAAAGATTATGGCCTATCGATTTCTGGTAAACAAGTAAGTTTCAGTGTTTTTAAAAATGCTGCTGAAAAAGCTATATATAAAATTTGTAAAAACTTTAAGCCTTCAAACAAAAATCTTAAATATTTAATTACAGATACTAATGGCAAGATACTTAAAAATTCTTACGATCTTAAGATGCTCTTGAATAAAGTTGATTGGAAAAAAATTTAGTTTTTATCTTCTTTGACCAAATAATCTTAAAAGCATTATAAATAAATTTATAAAATCTAAATATAAAGTTAGTGCTCCCATAACAGCTTTTTTACCCATTAACTCACCACTGTCAGAGGCAGCATACATGTTTTTAATTTTTTGTGTATCGTATGCCGTTAAACCAACAAATACTAAAACACCGATTATTGATATTGCAAAATACATCATTGATGATTTTAAGAATATATTTACAACAGATGCAATTATAATTCCTATTAAACCCATCATTAAAAATGATCCCATTTTAGTTAAATCTCTTTTTGTTGTGTAACCATAAATACTCATTGCTCCAAATGTTGCTGAAGAAATAAAAAATACTCTTGTTACACTTAAACCTGTGTAAACTAATAATATTGAAGAAAGAGATAATCCCATTAATGCGGCAAATACCCAGAAAGTTGTCTGAGCTCTTGAAGCACTCATTTTATTAATTCCAAAACTCATGTAAAACACAATTCCTAGTGGAGCTAACATTACAATCCATTTTAAACCTGATAAATAAATTGCATTGCCAAATTCTGTTAATCCAACAATTGCTCCATTTGGATCTGTTACAACAGACATTTTAAATGATAAAAGTGCGATTATTCCTGTAAGCAAAACTCCAGTCGCCATATAGTTATAAACTTTAAGCATGTAGGCTCTTAAGCCTTCATCCATGACAACAGTTTGCTTAGCTGTGGTTGCTTTATTTAAAATATTATCTTTATTGAATTCCATATTATTTATATAAGATTTTTTTTTAAGATTTTCAAGTCGTCAAAATAAATGTAACAAATACTACATAAATTATGAATTATAAAAAACTAGGAAATACAGACCTAAATGTGAGTACAATTTGTCTTGGGACAATGACTTGGGGTGAACAAAATACCCAAAATGAGGCATTTGAGCAAATGGATTACTCTTTAGATAACGGAGTAAATTTTTGGGATACAGCTGAGTTATATGCCGTTCCCCCAAAAGCAGAAACATATGGTTATACTGAAACTATTATTGGGAATTGGTTTGAAAAAACAAAAAAAAGAAAAGACGTAATACTGGCGTCCAAAGTGGGTGGTCCTAGCAGAAAATATATGAGAAATGGAGAGAACAGCTTCACTGGAAAGAATTTAGAGGATGCACTGCATGGAAGTCTAAAGAGATTAAAAACAGATTATATTGATCTTTATCAATTGCATTGGCCTGAAAGAAACGTAAATAACTTTGGAAGATTGGGTTATGAACACAAAGAAAATGACTGGAATAAATTTGAAGATGTTTTGGAAAATTTAAAAAAATTTATTGAGGAAGGCAAAATTAGGTATGTCGGTTTATCAAATGAAACCCCTTGGGGAGTTATGAATTATCTTCAACTTTCTAAAGATAAGGATCTACCAAGAATGATGTCAATTCAAAATCCATACAGTTTATTAAATCGGTCTTATGAAGTTGGTTTGGCTGAAGTATCTATAAGAGAAAATATAGGATGTTTGTCATATTCACCTTTGGCCAGTGGTTATTTAACAGGAAAATATAGAAATAAACAATTTCCCAAAGGATCAAGGATGGAAAGGGATTTTGATTTTTGGACAAGGTATAGAAAACCAAATACATCTGAAGCAGTAGAGGAATACTACAAAATTAGTCAAAAATTTGATTTAGATATGAGTCAGATGTCTATTAAATTCTGTGAAGTACAAGACTTTATGACTAGTGTAATTATTGGAGCAACAACTATGGAGCAGTTGAAAACTAACGTAGAAAGTGTAAAAGTGAATCTTGATAGTGAAGTAATAAAAGAAATAAATAATGTACAAAAAAAATATCCTAATCCATGCCCATAATTAAAAAAATAATTTTAAAAACACTAATATTATCAGTATTTTCAATAACCTGGGCTCAGTCTGAAGATTTAACAAAATTAGGCACATTTAAAGATTGGAATGCTGTTGCAGTTTTTAATGAAACTGGAAAAATCTGTTTTGCTTATTCGGTTCCAGTTAGACAATCTCCTAAAGCGAGTAATAGAGAAGCTAGATTATTTGTATCATTTAGACCTGAAGACAAAATTACAGATGAAGTGAGCATAACATCTGGTTACGATTTTAATCCACAAAACACAATTTTAGCTACTTCAGGTAAATCTAAATTTGAATTTGATTTACCACAAAATAAATTTGCTTGGATTTCTAGTGGAAAAACAGAACAAAAAATAATTAAAAGAATGAAAAAGGCATCTAGACTGATGATAACAGCTTATAAACAAAGTGGCACTCAAACTACTGATGACTATTCTTTAATGGGATTTACAAAAGCTTATAACGCTGCAAAAAAAAGCTGCACTTAAATGAAAAAACAAAAGAAGATTGTGCTCGCCTATTCAGGTGGTTTAGACACATCTATCATACTTAAATGGCTTCAAGAAAATTATGATGCTGAAGTAATAGCCTACACAGCAGATGTTGGGCAAGAGATGGATAGAAAAAAAATTATTAAGAATGCAAAAAAATTAGGTGTAAAAAAAATTATTATTCAAGATCTAAAAAATATTTTTGTTAGAGATTATGTCTACCCAATGATAAGAGGGCATGCTCTTTATGAAGGTATTTATTTGTTAGGTACATCGATTGCAAGACCACTTATTGCAAAAGATCAAATTAGAGTTGCAAAGAAATTTAACGCTTATGCCGTCTCACATGGTTCAACTGGAAAAGGAAATGATCAAGTAAGATTTGAACTTGGATATCATTACTTTGGTCCTAAAATTAAAATAATTGCTCCATGGAGAATATGGAAATTAAAATCAAGAACAGATCTCATTAATTATGCAAAAAAACATGGAATACCAATTCCTAAAGATAAAAAGGGAGCGCCGCCATTCTCAGTAGATGATAATTTATTCCATACCTCAACAGAGGGTAAAGTTTTAGAAAATCCAAAAAATTCTGCACCTGAATTTATATTTCAAAGAACAACTTCCCCTGAAAAAGCCCCAAACAAGGCAAGTTTTATAACAATTAATTATAAGAACGGCGATCCAGTTGGTCTGAATGGAAAAAAATTATCTCCAGCGAAAGTTTTGGATAAACTCAATCAATTAGCCGGCAAAAATGGAATTGGGAGAGTAGATTTAGTTGAAAATAGATTCATTGGAATAAAATCGAGAGGAGTTTATGAAACTCCAGGAGGAACATTATTGCTTATGGCACACAGAGCTATGGAGTCTGTAACTCTAGATAAAGACACAATGCATAAAAAAGATGAGGTTATGCCAAGATATGCAGAGCTTATTTATAATGGCTATTGGTATTCAAAGGAAAGATTTAAACTGCAAAAAATAATCGATTTAAATAGAAATAAAGTAAATGGATCAGTAAAACTTAAACTTTATAAGGGAAATATTACAATTCAATCAAGACAAACTTCCAGTAATGCTTACTCGATGAAAAAAGTCTCTTTCGAGGAAAATAAAACTTTCAATAAATCAAACGTTGAAAGATTTATCAACTTCCATAAGAAAAAATTAAGATAAAATAAAGAAATTATTTTCCAATAATAAAGGACTCCAGTTAGGTTTTTTTGAACTATTTACATTTTTTAAATTTAAATTATTAAAAATAAAATTTAAAATTATGAATTTAAAACCAACAAGACAAACAGCTATTGAAAATCTCAATACTTTTATTGAAGAGAATTTAGAGGAATATTCAAGGCTAAGAAATTTTGATTTTGGTCCTGACAGAAGGTCAAATACATCTTGCTTATCACCATATATTACACATGGGGTGATTAATGAAAAAGAAGTGATTAGTAAGTCACTGGAAAAATTTTCCTTTTCAAAAAATGAAAAATTTATTCAAGAAGTTTTATGGCGAACATACTGGAAAGGTTGGTTGGAACTAAGATCAGGAGTTTGGGATGATTATTTATTAGATTTAAAAAGAATAAAAGAAGAGTTTAAAGATAATAAAAGTTACTTAAATGCCATTGAAGGTAACACTGAAATTGAATGCTTCAATGAATGGGTAAATGAACTTAAGACTTATAATTATTTGCATAATCATACCAGAATGTGGTTTGCGAGTATTTGGATATTTACTCTAGACTTGCCTTGGCAACTTGGTGCTGAATTTTTTATGCAAAACTTGTATGATGGTGATACTGCATCTAATACATTGGGCTGGCGTTGGGTTGCAGGTATTCAAACTCAAGGGAAACATTATCTTGCAAGTGAATGGAATATTAAAAAATTTACAAATAATAGATTTGAAAATATTAAACTTAACGAAAATGCACCTCCAATAATAAATGATAAAAATTATACTATTCTTCATAAAACTTTTGAAAATCCTATAAATATTGAAAAGAAAAACTTACTAGTTTTTGAAAATAACTTAGCATTTGAAATCACTGACTTTGCAATTCAAAAATTCAAAAAAATTCTTCTTATTGATAATAAAAATGAAAATAGAAATATTAAACTTAGTGAAAATGTACTGAATTTTAAGGATAGTTTGATTGAGGAACAAAAAAAAAGGTTAGAGGAAAAATCAATTAATTGTGAGATAATTGATATAAACGAAATTAAAAACTTAGAAAGTTGTTACTGCCTTTATCCAACTGTTGGAGAAAATTTAGATTACATAAATCAAAACTCGCTAAAAAATATTGAGTTTCTTTTTAGAAAATTAGATCAAAATTCATGGAAGTTTTGTAACAAAGGTTTTTTTAACTTTAAAAAATATATTCCTAAAATAGTTGAAAACCTTGAATAAATTATAATTGAAATTTTTTTAATTTATGAGATAAAAATAATATGCAAAACCCACAAATATTAAAATTAATTGAAAATTTAAAGGGAAGAAGGACCTACGAAGAAAAAAAAGCTTCAAAGCTAGGCTTTAACTCTCTTTATGCATATTTTGAAAACAAACTTTTGCAAGAAAAAACTGCTATAGAAGAAAGTGCAAGAGAACTAGAAATAGCAAAAGCTGAAGCAGAATTGTTAAAAGAAGAAAAAAGTAAGCAAAAGAAAACTTGCGGCTGTTGTTAAATTCCTAAATTTTTTAAAGACTGAAATTCACCAATTTTAAAAATAATTGCGTCCTCTTTTTTAAAACCATATTTTTCTGCATTATCTTTAAATCTAACGGGTGGCTCCATTATTGGCTCTAAAGATAAAACAAAAGTACCCCAATGCATTCCTAATACTTTTTTACTTTTAAGGTCTCTTGCAATACTTAAAGCCTCTTCAGGGTTAGTATGATAAGAAGATTTATCTTTATTTGGAGACAATGGATAAAAATTATAAGCACCAATATTAATAAAAGTCAAATCAATAGGCCCATACTTCTCACCTAATTCTTTATAAACATTTCCTACACCAGTATCACATGCAAAAAGTATTTTTTTATTTTTATATTCGATTAAAAAATTTCCCCACAATGTTTTGTTAGTATCTGTCAAACTTCTTTTTGACCAATGCACCGCAGGAACTAATGTTACTTTTAGATCCTCATTAATCTTAATTTCGTCATACCAATCCATTTCGTTCACATCTTTATATTTGTTTCTTGTAAAATATTTTCCAAGCCTTAAAGGAAGTAGAACCTTTGCATCTTTAAAAGGAAATTTTCTTATTGTTCTCATATCTTGGTGATCATAATGATTATGTGTCAGAAGAAATAAATCAGTTTTTGGAAGTTCATTTAGGTTTAAGGCTGTTTTGCTAAATCTTTTTGGACCAAAAATTAAAGGTCCTGCATTTTTTGAAAAGACTGGATCAGTTATTATTGTTGTATTTCCTAGCTTAATTAAGAAGGTTGCATGTCCTATCCAGCCAACATAATCGTCATTTTTTAGATTTTCTAAGTCTGAAAGTACTTTTTGTTTTTCAATAACGTGACCTTCAGGAATAGCCATATCAAGTTTTTTTTTTTCCTTATTAAATATTTTAAATGACCACTTAAAATTTGAGTTTCTCTCTGGAGATCCTTCAGGATTTCTAAAACTACCGTCTGATAAATGATGATAAGGTGTTTTTTCCATAGCTAATGTAAAAGAATTATAAATAAAAAATATAACAATTAAAATTGTTAACTTTGGCAATAATCTTTATTTGTTTAAGGTTCTTTTGAAACACTCAATTGTATTTTTTAACAAACAAGCAATTGTCATTGGTCCAACTCCTCCTGGAACTGGAGTTAAAGCTTTTGCAACTTTCGAAACTTCTTCAAAATCAACATCACCTACTAAACCATTTTCTGTTTTGTTTATTCCAACATCAATAACTATTGCATCTTTTTTCACCCAATTACCTTTTATAAGTTCAGGAATTCCAACAGCAGCAACGATAACATCTGCTTCTAGACATTCATGCTGAAGGTCTTTTGTTTTTGAGTGAGTAATTGTTACCGTACAATCTTCTTGAAGTAAAAGTTGTGCCATCGCTTTACCATTTAAGTTTGACCGCCCAATCATTACAGCTTTTTTTCCTGTTAAGTTAGGTTCTATTTTTTTTAATAAATAATAACATCCAAGAGGTGTACAAGGAATTGAACCTTGGTATCCAGATGAAAGATTACCAACATTCATAGGGTGTAAACCATCAACATCTTTATGTGGTGAAATAGTTTCTATAACGTGTTGCTTGTTAATATGTTTTGGAAGCGGCAATTGAACCAAAATTCCTGAAACAGTTTCATCTTTATTAAGTTCTTCAATTTTATCTAAGACTGTTTTTTCATCTACAGTATCTGGGTATTTAATAACTTCAGATTTTAAGCCAACTTGCGTTGCTGATTTTTCCTTATTTCTTACATAAATCTGACTTGGAGCCAAATCTCCGATTAAGACTACTGTAAGGCCTGGAACTTTGTTATATTCTTCTCTAAGGCCATCTACTTCTTTTTTTAGTTCTTCTCTAAGTTCAGCCGATTGTTTTTTTCCGTCTATTAAAATCATGATTATTAAAAAATAAGTGGTGCTATGTAAAGTTTCATACACATTTCTACAAACCAGATCAACAAAAGAAGAATGATAGGTGATATATCAAAAGCACCTAGACTTGGCAAAAAGCCCCTTATTTTATTAAGTATTGGATCAGTAAGCCTATAAGTAAACTCTAATATTGAATAAACAAATCTATTTGAAGTATTTAAGACATTAAAAGCTATTAGCCAGCTTATAACAACATTAGCTATCACTACATAAGAATATAATTTTAATAATTGTAGAGCTAAGTAAAAAATAGCTATCATTTCTTCTCTACATATACAGAAGTGCTTGGGAAAGCAAAGGATGCTTTATTACCCTCAACAATTTCTTTAATTTTAATTGCCAGTCTTTCTTTAACCAACAACATTTCGTTCCAACTATTTGTTTTTGTATAACATCTTACATACATATCTATTGAGCTATCAGCAAATTTATCAACTCTTACAGAAACACCAACTTTAGTATCATAATCCTCTGAACTATTTATAAAATCTTCTATCTCATTTCGTATAGTTTTTAATTGTTCAACGGTAGAGTCATACTGAAGTGTTATTGTCCAACTAATTCTCCAATTTGTAATTTGACTTTTATTAATTACAGCATTCTCTGCAAACTGGAAATTTGGAATAATTGCCAAAGACTTGTCAAATTTTCGTATAACAGTTGATCTAAAACCTATTTTTTCAACTACACCCTCGATTATTCCCTCAACTTTAATCCAATCACCCATTTTAAATCTTTTTTCAACAAGTACTAAAATTCCTGATATTAAATTTTTGAATAAATCTTGTGCTCCTAAAGCAACTGCAACACCAAATAAACCAAGTCCTGCAATAATTGGGCCAATTTTAATTCCCCACAATTCTAAAACAGCTGCAGCTCCTAAGATTAAAATTAAAATTTTTAATGATTTGATAATCCAGCCAATTAGTTCTCTAGTTAAAATCTTATCAAATCCACTTAGTATGTAGGAAATTGGTTCAATAATTTGATGAATAATCCAAAAAAGTAAAATCGTAATCAACGTTCTATTTACGTTATCTAAAAATAACCTCGTATCTTCTGCAAAAGACATATAGTAACTTGCAAAAAATACTCCAAGAACAATTGGAAGAAATCTAGCTGGCCCCTCCATTGCCTTGACGAAGGTATCATCAAGTTTATTGGTAGTTCTTTTAGTAATTAGTTCTAATTTTTTAATGATTAATTTACTAATTAACCCTCTAAAAACTAAGAATATAAAGAATATTCCAAGACCTATTAAGATCTCAACAAAGTTTACACCTAAAATTCCCTTTTGCCATACAGACAAAAAAAGTCCTGAAAAATTCTCAAAAACACCCATGTCTAAATTTTATATAGCAAAAACTCTTCTTCACCAGAGTTAAATAGAAAAATTTTTTTCCACTTAATCTCATTTAAAATTGCTGATGCTTTTTCACCCATACACATCAAATTGGTATCCATCCAACTGTCTAAAAGATCATATTTTTTAAGTAAATTTAATAAACTCTTAGCGCTATTTTCTGAGTAAACATAAATTATATCAGGGATTGAGGCTTTTAATTGTGCTCTAAATTCCTCTTTTATTTCTTGAGTTGGTGAAACCGTATAGTTGATCAATCTCTTTAAAGAATAACCTTCGGAAATTAGATCTTTATCTAACCTAGTAGAAACTATTTCACCACTTACGTAAAGAAGTGAACCATTCTTTGAGTCGAAGTTTTGTAATATTAATTCTTTTAGATTATTTACGTTTCCTTCTGCAGAGATAATATTTTGAAAACCGTTTAGCTTTGCAACTTTTTCTGTTGCAGTACCAACGCAATAACATTCAATTTTTTTATCAACTCTATTTAAATCTAAATTCTTAATCGCATTTGAACTTGTAAATATTATTCCCTTAAATTGGCTATAGTCAGGTTCATCGTAATTAATTGGTTCAACTTTTATCACGGGTAAATGAGAAACTTTATGTCCTAAAGAACCAAATTTTAATATTAATTCTTTACTATCCTCTAACGGTCTTGTTAATAAAATGTGCATTTTACCTTTTATAAGATCCTCTTGAATCTGACTTTAATTTTTCTCCAATCTTAATACTTAAATCTTTAACCATTTTTTTATTTTCACTTTCTTCAACAAAAAATCTTTGTTTGCCATCTACTGAAAAAAGTTCGGCTTTTATATTTACAAGGTCTTTATCAATCTTTGCATACACACCAACTGCCGTATCGCAATCACCTTCGAGTATTTTTAAGATTTTTCTCTCAGCATTTGCAATTATTCTGGACTGATCATCATTAATTTTTTCCAAGATATTGATTATTTCTTGATCGTTTTCTCTACATTGTATAGCAATAATACCTTGTCCAGCACACGGTATTAGCTCCTCTGTGTTAAATTCATGTGTAATTTTCTTTGTCAAACCTAAAGCTTCAATGCCAGCTTTAGAAAGTAAAATTGCGTCGTAATCTCCATTCTCTAATTTCTTTATCCTAGTATCCACATTTCCTCTTATTAATTTATAATTCAGATCTGATCTAATACTTTTTAATTGGTATTCCCTTCTGTAAGAAGAAGTGCCGATAATTGAATTAGGTTTAAGGTCTTGAAAATATATATTGTCGTTGCTAATAAAAATTTCATTGGGCGAATTTCTTTTTAAATAAAAATTTGTTATTAGCCCCTTTGTTTCAATCGATGGCATATCTTTTAAAGCATGAACAGCTATATCAATATTATTATTAATTAATTCTATTTCAATTTTTTTTGAAAATAATCCTTTTCCTCCAATGTTTGATAGTCTATCCTTTTGGTTTTCATCTCCACTTGTGACTATTTTTTTTGTTTCTATGGGGGTCGATGAAACTTTTTTAAGATGGTTTATCACTTTTTTGGTATAAATTTGAGCTAACTGACTTCCTCGAGTACCAATAATAAATTTATCCCTTTTCATAATTTTTATTTTTAATACATTCTTATAGTTTAATTGTATTAATTATAAATATTTATGAATGAAAAAAAAATAATACTTGGAATTGAGACAAGTTGCGATGAAACTGCAGTATCAATCATAGAAGAAGATAAAAACGGTAAGATAAAAATATTATCTAACGTAGTTTCAAGTCAATTTGATATTCACAGAGAATTTGGAGGTGTGGTTCCTGAGCTTGCAGCACGATCTCATGTTGAAAAAATTGATTTAATTGCAAAAAAAGCAATTAATGAAAGTGGTGTAGATTTAAATGATGTTTCTGCAATTGCTTCAACCTCTGGTCCAGGCTTAATTGTTTGCCTTACCGTTGGTTTAAATTTTGGTAAAGCATTATCTGCGAGTCTAAATATACCTTTTATTGGTGTAAACCATCTTGAAGGGCATGCATTAAGTCCGAAACTTAGCACAAACTTAGATTTTCCATATTTATTATTATTAATTTCAGGAGGACATACACAATATCTTAGTGTGAATGGACTTGGAAAATATAATAGATTAGGAACAACAATTGATGACGCTTTAGGAGAAGCATTTGACAAAACTGCAAAACTTTTAGGTATTGAATTTCCAGGAGGACCAAAGTTAGAAGGTTTTGCAAAGCAGGGAGATGCAAGTAAATTTAAACTTCCTAAACCAATTATAAATAAAGGGGGATGTAATTTATCATTTGCAGGTCTTAAAACTGCAATTTTAAGGATATCCAGCACTATAAAATCCAAACAAGAAAAATATGATCTTGCAGCATCTTTTCAAAAAACAATTGAAGAAATTTTAGAAGTAAAAACACAAATAGCATTTGATGATTTCAAAAAGACTAATAAAAAGAAAAATAAAACCTTTGTAATCGCTGGAGGTGTTGCTGCAAATAAAGGTATTAGAAAAAAATTAATAAAAGTATGCAAGCAAAATAATTTTAAACCAATTTTCCCTGAACCAAAATTATGTGGGGATAATGCAGCTATGATTGCACTAGTTGGTCTTGAAAAGTATAAAATCAAAAAATTTGATAATTTAGATCTTCCTGCAAGTCCAAGACTACCACTTGACGAAAAAGCAAAGTTTTTAAAAGGAGCAGGAGTTAGATTATAAATGTCAAAAAGATATAGTGGAAAATCATTTAAGGATGCAAGTTTAATGAAACAAGCTAAACTTTCTTTAAAAGAAAAAAGGAAGCTTAAAAAAGAAAAGAAAAAGAAAAATAATTAAATGCAATATTGGTTAATGAAATCAGAGCCAGATGTGTGGTCAATTGATCAACAAATCAAAGTTGGAGAAAAAGGAGCTGACTGGGATGGGGTAAGAAATTACCAAGCAGCAAGTAACTTAAAAAAAATGCAAAAAGGAGATCTTTGTTTTTTTTATCATTCTAATATTGGAAAAGAGATAGTTGGTATAGTCGAAGTTATTAAAACGGCATTTATTGATCCAACGGATAAGGAAAAAAGATTTGTAGCAGTTAAAGTTAAATTTAAAAGTAAACTTCAAAATCCTGTAACACTTGAAAACATCAAAAAAACTAAGGCTTTGGAGAACTTATCTCTAATTAGACAAAGTAGACTGTCTGTTATGCCTATTGATACTAAATGCTGG
>CABXYN010000010.1 GCA_902516395.1 uncultured Pelagibacteraceae bacterium
AAATCTAAAAACAGTTTAAACTTTAAAAAAATAAACTTTATTGAAAATAAAAACTTTATCTTCTTTAAAAATCTGAATATCTCGAATGATTTTAAAATAAAAAGTGTAGATGAAATTAATGTAAACTTTTTAAACAAAAAAAAAATTTTAAATAATTTTATAATCAAAAAAACTTTAAATAACTATGATTTTATAGGTCACCAAGTTGATGGAGAAGAATTACTTGAAGCATTATTGAAGAGTAATAAAAAAAACAAATTTTCCAGATTGTTTGATAATATTAATTCTTCAGTAATATTAAATCTCAATAAAATATATTTAGAAAAAAATTCATATCTAGAAAAACTAGATGGAGAGTTTGATATAAAGAATAATAAGCTATTTTTAGCTAAAGTTGATGCGATTCTAGAAAATAAAAAAAAATTCTCCTATTACTACAGAACAACTAACAAAAACGAAAAAATTACAAACATTTTCATTCAAGAGCCAAAATCATTTATAAATAACTACAAATTTATAAAGGGTTTTGAGGAGGGTGAATTAAAATTAAATTCAATGAAAATTGATAATAACTCAAGATCAAACCTTAAAATTACCAACTTTAAAGTTAAGGAAGTTCCGGTACTGGCAAAAATACTAACACTTGCATCATTGCAGGGTATTGCAGATCTTCTGACTGGAGAAGGAATAAGATTTGACGAATTTGAAATGGATTTTAAGACAAAAAATAATCTTACAGAAATTGATGAGATGTATGCAATTGGTCCCGCTATCTCAATAATGATGGAGGGGTATATTGAAAAAGATAGAATAACAAGTTTAAGAGGAACTTTAGTACCAGCAACAACAATCAACAAGTCAATAGCAAAAATTCCTTTATTGGGAAATATTTTAGTAGGCAGCAAAACTGGTGAGGGTGTTTTTGGTGTTAGCTTCAAGATAAAAGGACCACCAGATGATCTGAAAAGTACAGTCAATCCAATAAAAACTCTAACTCCACGATTTATAACTAGGACTCTTGAAAAAATTAAAGGTAACTAATTTGTAATTTTAAAGTGTTTTTTCTTTCCTATTGATAATTTTACATATCCTTTGTCTGAGAACAAACTGTTATCAATAATATATTTTTCATCATGTATATTTTTATTATCTATTTTAATTGCATTTGATTTAATTAATCTTCTAATTTCAGATTTCGAAATATCTTCATTTACAAATGAGATTAGTTCGACAATACTTTTTGATAGAATTTCATTTGTAACTTTTATCCCAGGAAGATTTGCGCCTGTTGAATTTTCTTTAAAGGTATTTTTTGCAAGATTTCCAGATTTTTTTGCTTCTTTTTCTCCATGCAACATAGCTGTTGCGTTGTTTGCTAGTAAGATTTTTAATTCATTAATATTTTTATCTTTTTCATTGTCTATTTCATCTAAAGATAAATCAGTAAACATTCTTAAAAACTTTAATACATCTCGATCATCTGTGTTTCTCCAAAACTGCCAATAATCATATGGGGATAGCATCTCCTTATTAAGCCATACTGCGCCTTTTTCAGTTTTACCCATTTTAGTTCCAGATGCCAAAGTTATGAGTGGTGTAGTTAAACCATAAACATGATTTCCAGACTCTCTTTTAATAAGCTCCACTCCATTTACAATGTTACCCCATTGATCAGACCCACCAATTTGAAGGTTACACTTGTTAGATTTATTAAGTTCATAAAAGTCATATGCCTGTAAAATCATGTAGTTAAATTCCATGTAACTCAATGATTGCTCTCTTTCTAGTCTGAGTTTTACACTATCAAAAGATAACATTTTATTTATTGTAAAATGTTTACCTATGTCTCTTAAAAAATTTATATAGTTAAGTTTACTCAACCATTTATAGTTATTAACAAAAATTGGTTTCAATTTTGGATTATTTGTTTTTAGGAATATTTTAAAAACTTTTTTTATATTATTAATATTATTCTCTATCTCCTTCTCAGAAAGTATTTTTCTAGTTTCTTCTTTTCCAGATGGATCTCCAATTCTTGTTGTTCCTCCACCCACAAGAACAATTGGTCTGTGCCCATGTTTTTGCAGAAGTCTGAGGCACATTATTTGTAATAAACTACCAACGTGAAGACTAGGTGCTGTGCTGTCAAATCCAATATATGCGTTAACACTTTCTTTGTTCAATAATTCTGATAATTCTAATTCATTAGTACACTGGTAATAATACCCTCTATCTTTAAATTCTTTTAAAAAATTATTCATAAGTCTATAATCTTACAATATACATATTTTAATAAAAAAAAATAAGAATGGAAAAAAATTTATCTGCACTTGGGTTTATGAGTGGAACATCTGGTGACGGTGTAGATACTTCAGTAATAAGTTCCAACGGTAAAGACATTATTGATATCAAATATAATAGATTTGATCCTTATCCAAAAAATCTCTCAAATAAAATTCATCGAGTAAAAGAAAATATTTCAGAAAGGCAAGATCTACTTAGATATTCATCTGATATTGAGGATTTAGAGTTACAAGTTACTAATTTCCACGCAGATATAGCAAATAAAGTGATTAAAGAAATTAATTTTGACCTGATAGGTTTTCATGGTCATACAATTTACCATAATTCAGGTGAAAAAATTTCCAAACAAATTGGACTTGGCGTCGACTTATCAAAAATAACTAAGAAAATTGTAGTTTACAATTTTAGACAAAACGATATTAAAAATGGAGGTGAGGGCGCACCTTTGTCACCAATTTACCATGCTGCTCTAATAAAAAATTTATTTAGTGAAAATAAAGTAAAAACTCCAATTTCAATATTAAATATTGGTGGGATTGCTAACATTACAGAAATTGACAAAGATTTTAAAATTACCAGCAGGGATATAGGGCCAGGAAATTGTTTAATTGACATGTGGGTAAGAAAAAATTCTGATAAATTATTTGATGAGAATGGAAATTTTGCAGACAAAGGAAAGATAGATAAATTTATTTTTGATCAATATCTAGAAAACTTTTATTATAGTAAAATCAACTCCAAAAGGTCACTAGACACAAATGATTTTGACATTTCTTTTGCTAAAGGTTTATCTTTAGAAAATGGAACAGCAACAATTACCAATTTAACATCTGAATTATTATCAAAAAAAGTTGGTAATTATGATATTTGTGTTAGTGGTGGTGGTAGGAAAAATAAATCTTTAATTAATTCATTAAAAAAAAAAATTAATAATAATATTTTTTCTATCGATGATTTAAATATTGATGGTGATTTCGTTGAGTCACAAGCATTTGCTTTTCTTGCAATAAGATCTTATTTAGGATTACCTATTTCCTTTCCTTCAACAACTAATTGTAAAGAACCTTCTATAGGAGGCACTATAATTAAAAATTTTAACTAGTACAGGGCAGTTTCTTTTTTAATATAAGTATTTAAAGATTTGATTAATGCCAAATCATTTTTGGAAAAAAAATGGTTCGCATCAGGAATAGATTCAAATTTAACTTTAATACCCTTTTGTTCACTTAGTCTCTTATTTAAATCATTTATATGTTCTATTGGAACTAGTTCATCTTTCTTTCCATAAATCATTATTCCTGAGGTTGGGCAAGGTGATAAAAAAGAAAAATCATAAACATTTGGTTGAGGTGAGACAACAACAAACCTATTTATCTCAGGCCTTCTCATTAGTAATTGCATTGCTATTAAAGATCCGAATGAAAAACCAGAAATCCAGCATTGAGAGTTATCGAAGTTTTCTCTTTCCAGCCAATCTAACGCTGCAGCAGCATCTGCAAGTTCACCTTGACCATTATCGAATTCGCCATCACTTTTACCAACTCCTCTAAAATTTACCCTACATACTGAAAAATCATTATCCATAAATGTTTGAAATATATCTACAACAACTTTATTATTCATGGTTCCACCATACTGAGGATGAGGGTGAAGAACTAAAGCTATGGGTGAAGTATTTTTTTTACTCTTAAAATATTTTGCCTCTAGCCTTCCCGCAGGACCTGGAATAAATATTTCTACTATTTTATTATCTACTGATGCCATTGATTATTAATCTCAAAAAAAAGTTAGGTTTTTCTATCAAAATTGAGTGACAAAATGCAAGTTTTTAAATAGCTATTAATCTTGACTAAAATAGTCGGGTATATATAAGTCGCGTAAATTGCGGAAAATATGAAATTATCAAGTAAAGGTAGATATGCTGTAATGGCTTTAGCAGATCTAGCAAAATTTAATCTAAATGAGCCAGTATCTTTAAGAGACATATCTTTAAGACAAGGTATATCCCTTGTTTATTTGGAACAACTTTTTTCAAAATTAAAAAAAAACCAAATTGTCTCAAGCGTTAGAGGCAATAGAGGTGGCTACGTACTATCAAAGCAAGCTTCTGAGATAAAAATTTCAGATGTATTTATTGCGGTTGATGAAAAAGTAAAAACAGTTGGATGCGAAAAACATTCTGAGAGTGGATGTAATGGTAAGTCTTCTAAATGTATTACTCATGATTTGTGGGATGAGCTAGAGGATTATATAAATAATTTTTTCCAGCAAAAAACATTAAGTGATTTGATTAATAAGAGAACTTTAAATGGATAATAGACAAAAAGAAATTGATAATTTAAAAGATTATAAATATGGCTTTACAACCGATATTGAGAACATAAGAGCGCCTCGGGGATTAAATGAAGATGTGATAAAATTTATCTCTAATATAAAAAAAGAACCACAATGGATGCTTGATTTTAGATTAAAAGCATACGAAAGATTTAAACAGTTAAAAGAACCTGATTGGCAAAAACCAAAATATCCAAAAATAGATTACCAAGATTTATATTATTATTCAGCACCTAAAAGTATGAAAGATAAACCAAAAAACTTAGATGATTTAGACCCTAAACTTTTAGAAACTTATAAAAAATTGGGTATCCCACTTCAAGAGCAAAAAAGACTTAATGGGATAGCAGTTGATGCAGTATTTGACTCTGTTTCTGTTGCAACTACATTTAGAGAAGAATTAACAAAACAGGGGATTATTTTTTGTCCAATTTCGGAAGCAATACAAAATCATCCTGAATTAGTTAAAAAATATTTAGGTTCGGTTATACCACTCACTGACCATTTTTTTGCGACACTAAACTCTGCAGTTTTTACTGATGGATCATTTGCCTACATACCTCAAGGAGTACGTTGCCCAATGGAGCTTTCAACATACTTTAGAATTAACGCATCTAACACAGGACAATTTGAAAGAACACTAATTGTTGCCGATAAGGGAAGTTATGTAAGTTATTTAGAAGGTTGTACTGCTCCAATGCGTGACGAAAATCAGTTACATGCCGCAAATGTTGAATTAGTTGCATTAGATGATGCAGAGATAAAATATTCTACAGTTCAGAATTGGTATCCTGGTGATAAAGATGGAAAAGGTGGAATTTATAATTTTGTTACAAAGCGTGGATTGTGTAAAGGTAAGAACTCAAAAATCTCTTGGACACAAGTCGAAACTGGTTCTGCCATTACTTGGAAATATCCAAGTTGTATTTTAAAAGGTGATAACTCTGTTGGAGAATTTTACTCAATAGCTATTACTAATAATCATCAAAAAGCAGATACCGGAACTAAAATGATACATTTAGGAAAAAATACTAAAAGTAAAATAATATCAAAAGGTATTAGCGCTGGTTTCTCAGATATGACTTATAGAGGTTTGGTTGATATCTCCTCAAAAGCCACAAATTCCAATAATTATACTCAATGTGACTCGTTATTAATGGGTAACAAATGTGGGGCACATACAGTTCCATATATTAAAAATAAAAACTCAGAATCCAACATTGCTCATGAAGCAACAACATCAAAAATTAGTGAAGAGCAATTACATTACTGTCAGCAGAGAGGCTTGAGTGCTGAAGAGGCAGTAGGATTAATTGTTAATGGATTTTGTAAAGAAGTATTACAACAATTACCAATGGAATTTGCCGTGGAGGCTCAAAAATTAGTTGGAATTAGTTTAGAAGGCAGTGTGGGTTAATGTTAAAAATAAATAAATTAAATGCAAAAATTGATAGCAAAGAAATTTTAAAAGAGTTTTCTTTAAATATAAATCCTGGAGAGGTTCACGCTATTATGGGCCCTAATGGATCTGGTAAAAGCACGTTATCAAATATTTTATCGGGTAAAAAAGGTTACGAAGTTTCAGGAGAGGTACTTTTTGAGGAAAAAGATTTGTTTGAACTAGAAACTGAGGAAAGAGCCCATAAAGGTATTTTTCTTGCCTTTCAATATCCATTAGAAATTCCAGGTGTTAATACAAATATATTTCTAAAGACCTCATTAAATGCAGTAAGGAAAGCAAGAGGTGAAAAAGAGCTTGATGCTATAGAGTTTTTAAAATTAGTTAAGGAAAAATCTCTAGAACTTAAATTTGATGAGGAAAAATTAAATAGACAACTAAATGTTGGTTTTTCAGGTGGAGAGAAAAAGAAAAATGAAATTTTGCAAATGTCATTATTGGCTCCAAAATTATCAATATTAGATGAAACAGATTCAGGTTTAGATATTGATGCATTAAGAATTGTAGCTGATGGAGTTAATGCATTAAGGGATAATAAAAAATCATTTTTAATAATTACACATTATCAAAGATTGCTTGATTATATTAAACCTGATTTTGTCCATGTTTTAATGGATGGAAAAATTGTTAAATCTGGTGGGGCAGAGTTAGCTTTGGAACTAGAAAAAAAGGGGTATGAAAGTTTTCATTAGATGAAAGAGCAATTACAAAAAGATTTTGATAATACAATTGGAAATTTAACTTTATCTCAAAAAGATATTGAAATAAAAAAATTTTATTTAGATAATTTTATTAATAAAGGCTTTCCGAACAGAAAAGAAGAAGACTGGAAATTTTCTGATCTCAACCAAATAATAAAAAAAAATATTGGTGAGCTAAGTTTCCATAATGATTATACATCCACAAATAAAGTTGATACTTCTGTATTCGTAGATGGTCTAGAGCATAACAAAATAGTATTTATTAATGGAAGAATAGAAAAAATTGATTTTGATTATGAAAAAAAAGACCAAATAGAAATAATTGATCAGTCGGAAACTATCAATAAATTTAACAATAATAACGCCTTATCAGACTTAAATAGTGCATTTACAAACAAGTCTTTTAAAATAGTGGTTAAAGAGGGTTATCAGTTAACAAAACCTCTTATTATCTATCACACAACCAACTCCAAAATCTGGTCTAAAAATATTAATTTAAGATTGAATTTTGAATTATATAAAAATAGTTCCTTAAGATTAATTGATTTATTTAGGGATACTTCTGAAAAAAATTTTATAAATATTTTTTACAACTTTGGTTTAAAAGAAAATTCTATTTTAAAAAATTACAAGGTAGATAGGTTTGAAAATAAAAATATTAAGTATTCCTTCAATAATATTGAGCAAGATAAAAATAGTGTTTCAGAAACATTTATTTTATCTTCAGGATCAAATTTTTGTAAGAATGAAATTAATTGTAACTTAAATGGAGAATATTCATCAGCTTTTGTAAATGGCATTTTCTCTATAAATAATAATAGACATCATGAAATTAGAACAATAATAAATCACTTAACTGAAAACACAAAAAGCTATCAACTTATTAAAAGCGTTTTAGAAGATAGTTCTAGAGCAGTATATCAAGGAAAAATATTTGTTAACTCTAAAGCACAAAAAACTGACGGTTATCAACTGAGTAAAGCAATATTATTAAATAAAGATTCCGAGTTTAATGCTAAGCCAGAGTTAGAAATTTATGCTGATGATGTAAAATGTTCACATGGTTCTGCATCAGGTAGTCTTAATGAGGACTCGATATTTTATTTGATGTCTAGAGGTTTAAATTATCAACAATCAAGAGAACTTTTAATAAACGGTTTTCTGCTAGATGTTGTTGAAAAAATTACAGACCCTGAAGTAAAAAATTTAATTAAAAATATGATCGGAATAAAGGAATGAAAATAGAAAACATAAAAACTGAATTTCCTATATTTGATGAAAAAATTCAAAATAATGATTTAGTCTATTTAGATAGTGCAAACTCATCTCAAAAACCAAAAGTAGTAGCTGATAAAATAAATGAGTTTTATACTAAGCAATTTTCAAATGTTGGAAGAAGTGTTCATTATTTAGCAGTTGCAGCAACAAACTTATATGAAAATACAAGGTCTTCTGTTCAAAAATATATTAATGCTAAAGATAAAAATGAAATAGTTTTCACCAAAGGAGCAACCGAGGCATTGAATCTGGTGGCCAATACTCTAGGGCAAAAATATCTAAATGAGGGTGACGAAATTTTAATTACAGAGCTTGAGCATCATTCAAATTATGTGCCTTGGCATTTTTTAAGAAAATCAAAGAATATAAAAATTAACTTTGCAGAGGTAAATGAAGATGGAGATATTTCTCTGGAAGATATTGAAAAAAAAATAACTTCTAAGACCAAAGTAATTGCAATTACTCATCTATCTAACGTTACTGGAGCAATATTGCCTGTTAAAGAAATAACAGATCTTGCTCACTCAAAGGGAATAATAGTCGTCATTGATGGTTGTCAGGGAGCTCCACATCTTAAATTAGATATGCAAGACTTAGATTGTGATTTTTATGCAATATCATGCCATAAAATGTACGGACCCACTGGACTAGGTGTTTTATACGGTAAAAAAAAGTGGTTAGAGGAACTACCACCCTATCAAGGTGGAGGTGGAATGATTAGAGAAGTCAAAAAAGATAAAATATCTTATGGAGATTTACCGAATAAATATGAAGCTGGCACCATGGCTACGGCACAGGTCATTGCGTTTGATCAGTCAATAAAGTTTATGGAGAGTATTGGAATAGAGAATATTATGAAACATGAAGCTGATTTAGTTGAATATGGTCAAGAATTGTTACAAAAAAATAATTCAGTTAAATTGATTGGTAGTCCAAAAAACAAAGGTGGAGTTTTATCGTTCACATTAGAAGGTGTTCACCCACACGACATTGCAACAATACTCGATGAAGATGGTGTTGCGATAAGAGCAGGCCATCATTGTTGCCAAATATTACATGATAAATTAAATATACCTGCTAGTGCAAGAGCTTCAGTTGGAATTTATAATACTAAAGATGATTTAGACAAGCTAAACGACTCAATTAATAACTGTAAAAAAATATTCAATTTAAAATGAACTTAAAAGAGCTTTATCAAGAAATTATTTTAGAACATGGAAAAAATCCAAGGAATCTTGGTAAAACACATGAGTTCAATAAAGATGCCAAAGGTCATAATCCATTATGTGGAGATAATGTTCATGTTTATCTTAAACTTAATGGACAAAAAATAGTTGAGGACATTTCATTTGAGGGAAGCGGATGTGCTATTTCAATGGCATCAGCTTCGATCATGACTGATTTAATTAAAGGCAAAAATGAGCACGAGGCTAAAGAGATAGTTGAGGATTTTTTAGGAATGATAAAAGAAAATCCAGAATTAAAATCTGAATACTTAAAAGAAGACGAAAAAACTAAATTAATGTGTCTATCTGGTGTTAAACAATATCCAATGAGAGTTAAGTGTGCAACATTATCATGGCATACCTTTGTATCTGCATTAGACAACTCAGAGGAAACAACTAAAACCGAGTCGTAATTTTATGGAATTAAAAGAAAAAGTAATTGAGGAAATAAAAAAAATTTACGATCCTGAGATACCAGTAAATATTTATGACCTAGGATTAATCTATGATATTATTGTAGATAAAAAAAATATTAGTGTAAAAATGACACTTACCACTCCAAATTGCCCAGTAGCCGAAAGTTTGCCTAAAGAAGTTAAAGATAGTATTATGCAATTAGAAGAAGTTGACAAAGTAGATTTAGATTTAGTTTGGGAACCACCATGGGATAAATCTATGATGTCAGAGGCAGCAAAACTAGAATTAAATTTATGACGAAACAAGTTATATCATTAAGCGATCAAGCAGCAGTGAGGATAAAAGAAATTATGTCTTCTGCTGAAAATGACTCTATTGGAGTTAGAGTTGGAGTAAAATCAGGTGGATGCGCAGGAATGTCTTATATTATGGAATACACAAAGGAAATAAATCCTAATGATGAGGTTATTGAAGATAAAGGAGTTAAAGTATTCATTGATCCAGCAGCAGTAATGTATCTTTTTGGAACTGAAATGGATTATAAAAAAGAGGAATTTTCTTCTCAATTTGTATTTAATAATCCAAATGAAACTGAAAGATGTGGTTGTGGAGAGTCTTTTAAAGTTTAATTATTGGTAATAGGAAATAAACCAATACTGGCCTCTTTTATTCATAGAATAAGTCTTATTTTTTCTACGTTTAGGCTTTTTGATTTCAGGCCTATTATAACCAATAATATTCTTAATTGTTGATATGAGCTTAGTCATACCTTTTAATAACAAAATTGAATGAAATTAGAATTCTAATATGGGAATACCTGCTATTACTACAGGTAATCCCATAAAAATAAGCCTTTTAACAGCTGTAATACATATCGAATTCAATAGGGTGCGGCGTATGTTCAAAATTATGAATTTCTTCATATTTAAGTTCAATGTACGCATCTATTTGATCATCAGTAAATACATTACCTTGCGTTAAGAAACTTCTATCTTTATCTAAAGCTTCCATTGCTTCTCTTAAAGAACCGCAAACAGTTGGCACCTTCTTAACTTGCTTTTCTGATAAAGCATAAAGGTCTTTGTCGAATGATTTACCTGGATCAATTTTATTTTTAATTCCATCAATTCCAGCCATAAGCATGGAAGCAAATGTTAAATATGGATTTCCAGATGCATCTGGGAACCTGATTTCACATCTTGCACCTTTTTTACTTAACGTGATTGGAATTCTACATGAAGCCGATCTATTTCTTGCAGAGTATGCAAGTAAAACAGGAGCCTCAAATCCTGGTATTAATCTTTTGTAACTATTTGTAGTAGCATTAGCAAATGCATTAATTGCTTTTGCATGCTTTAATACTCCACCAATATAGTAAAGTGCAGTTTGAGATAATCCAGCGTATTTATTTCCAGAAAATACCGGGGTTTTCCCTTTCCAAATTGATTGGTGAGTATGCATTCCAGAACCGTTATCTCCTTTAACTGGCTTAGGCATAAAAGTTGCAGTTTTACCAAAAGAGTGAGAAACCATTTGAACTACATATTTGTATAGTTGAACGTTGTCTGCTTGATCAACCAAAGTTCCAAATAACATTCCAAGTTCATGTTGACTTGGTGCAACCTCGTGGTGGTGTTTTTCTACTGTAATTCCAACATCTCTTAGCCCTTTAAGATATTCACCTCTCATATCTTGAGCACTATCTACTGGGGGTACAGGAAAATATCCTCCTTTTACGCCAGGTCTATGACCCATGTTTCCATTATCATAAGATTTTCCAGAATTATATGGACCTTCTGAACTATCAATTGAAAAACTTGTTTCATTCATGTCATTTTTAATTCTTACATCATCAAATACGAAAAACTCGGGCTCTGGCCCAAAGTAAGCTGTATCACCAATACCTGTTTTCTTTAAATATGCTTCAGCTTTTTTTGCAATCCCTCTTGGATCTCTTTCATATGGATCTCTTTTAACAGCATCCAAAATATCACAAAACAAAATTAATGTATTATGAGATGTGTAAGGATCTATCACTTTTCTGCTTAAATCAGGTTTTAATATCATGTCAGACTCATTAATTGCTTTCCATCCTGCAATTGATGATCCGTCAAAAAACACTCCATCGTTTAACATTTCTTCATCAACAATCGTTGTGTCCATTGTTAAATGCTGAAGTTTGCCTCTTGGGTCGGTAAATCTAAGATCTACGAATTCAATATTCTTAGACTTCATTAATTTTAGTACGTCCTTAGCGCTCATATTATCTCCTATAATTTTTTAATTCTATTATCAGTTAAGAAAAGATAAATAATGCCTATTAAATAGATATCACTTATGCTTTTTTTACATGTATATTAACCTTAAAAAATTAGAATTTTCAATCAATCCTAAGTTGCAATAATGAGTTTATTAAATAAAGAACCAGTTAAAAGAGCTGAAAAAGCATTAAAAGAATTTGATGAGACCTTATCAGTCACAGAATTAGAAAAAACAGCAAGAACAGCCTTAGATGCAGCAAAATCATTAAACTGTGAAGTAGGAGCGATCGTAAAAAGTCTACTTTTTAAAAATGGTGAAAATTATTTTTTATGTTTGGTCTCTGGTGACAAAAGGTGTTCATTAAACAAACTAAAAAAGTTTTTTAATAGTAAAGATTTGAGCATGGCATCTCCAAATGACGTGAAAGAACAAACTGGATATACAATTGGAGGTGTCTCTCCGATAGGACACACAAATAACTTGCAGATATTAGTTGATAGTTCTCTGAATAGATTTGAAGATTTGTTTGCTGCTGCTGGACACCCAAACTGTATTTTTAAAATAAATTTTGAAGATCTTAAAAAAATTACTAGTGGATCAATAGAAGATATAATTGAATGAAATCTCCAAACGCTACTGATTATTTTATTCTTACTTTTTTGGCCTTACTTTGGGCTTCAGCTTTTTTTAATATAAAAATTGCAACATATTCTTATGGACCAATAACTATTGCTTTTTTAAGAATTTTTTTTGGAATGATACCTCTATTATTACTTTGTTATTTCAAAAAAATAAAAATTGAAGCGTTTTCTAAAGATTGGAAATGGTTTGCAGCAATTGGTATCATCAATTTAGTTATACCTTTTTTCCTAATAGCATACGGAGTTCAAAAAGTTCAAAGTAATTTAGCAGCAATTTTAATGTCAACTACACCTATTAGTGCAACAATACTCGCACATTTCTTTGCTGACGGAGAGAAAATAAATGTAATAAAAATATTTGGAATAGTTTTAGGTTTTTCAGGAATTGTTTATTTATTCTCAGAAAATTTACTTATAAATAATGAAAATTTATTTTCTGCTCTTATGATTCTATTGGGATCCACTTTTTATGTTATTGGGGGAATTTTAACATTAAAAATTAGTAATAAGAAAAATGAAAATGTAACTGCATCAATTCTTATTTGGGGAGCTATAATTGCTTGTCCAATATCACTAATAATTGAGCAACCATGGAATTTTAATCCATCACTAGAGTCCACATTATCTTTGATTTATCTTGGTATTTTTCCAACTGGAATTGCATGGTTATTAAGATTTATGATTTTAAAGAAAAATGGTTTAGTTTTCCAAAGTCAGGTCGCTTATCTAATACCAATTTTTGGTGTTATTTTAGGATTTATTTTCTTAAACGAATTAGTAACACCTAAAATTTTAGTTGCTTTATGTGCTGTTGTCTTAGGAATTTATTTTGTAAAAAAAGCAGGAGATAAAAAAATACAAAGTATATAAAAAATTTCTAATTTATTTTTAATTGTTCAAATTTTTTTGACTTAACTGATTTTTGTGCAGCTTCTGCTAACATTATAGACTTTCTTCCATCTTCAAAAACAGCTTTAGGTTTAATATTTTTTTTGCAAAAGTTCGCAAGGTCAGATAGTTGCAACCTAAAAGCTTCTGCATATCTCTCTATAAAAAAATGGAGTAGAGGGGATTTATTATTTGTTGAATTTTTTAAAAAGAGATTAGTTTCTGTTTCTCTTTTATTATCCGATATCATCATTCCTTTTGTTCCAAAAAGCTCAACTCTCTGGTCATAACCAAAACTACAATGTCTTGAATTAGTTATTACACATTGCACTCCTTTTTTCGACTTAAGCACTGTAGTTGCAAGTTCATAGTCTTTTATCTTATTAAATCTTTGATCTGATATATTACTACCAGTAGCAAATACTGATTTAAATTCATCTGAACCCAAGTAGTATCTTGCTAAATCAAAATCATGAATCATCATGTCTTTAAAAATTCCTCCAGAACCTTTTAAATAAGACAGTGAAGGAGGAGCAGGGTCCCGACTAGTTATAATAATTTTTTCTAGTTTACCTATTTTATTTTTTAACAAATTCTTTTTAAGTAAATTATGTCCAGGATCGTATCTTCTATTAAATCCTATTTGCACTTTAGGATTAAGTTTTTTAATTTTCTTTAGAGATGAATTAATTTTTTTTAAATTTAAATCTAGTGGTTTTTCACAAAAGACTACTTTTTTATACTTAGCACCCTTTTCAATAAATTTTAAATGCGTAGAAGTAGAAGAAGCTATAAAAATACATTTAATTTCGTTATCTTTAAAAGCAATATCTGGATTATTTATTGAAATAGCATTTAATCTTTTTGAAATTTTGTTTGATAAATTTTTATTTAAATCAAAAACATACTTTAATTCAAATTCACTATTTTTTCTTAAATTATTAGCATGCATCTGGCCAATTCTACCAAGGCCAAACAGAGCAGTTTTTATTTTATTTTTACCCATCTTTTTTTTCTGTTTGAAACTTTGCATGCCTCGATAAATTTTGCAGTTTCAAGCCCCTCATCCTCATTTGGATAAAAATACCTTTTTTTTGAATTATTTTTTAAAGAATCTGCAAATTCACGATAAATATTTGCAAATGCATCCAAATATCCTTCAGGATGTCCAAATTTTAATCTAGAAAATTTTTTAGACAATTCAGCATTAAAAAAACCTCTTTCAATAAATTTTACTGCACCATTAGATGGATTAAGTTTTAAATAGTTTGGATCGTTTTGAACCCACTCCAAACTTCCTTTTGTTCCAAATATTCTTATTCGTAATCCATAAACTCCACCTCTAGCCATCACACTAGTCCAAAACATTCCTTTAGCACCATTATTAAAATTAATAATTACTTGAGCATTGTTGTCCATTTTAATTTTATTTGAAACTTGTTTAATATCTGCAAAAATAGTTTCACCCTTTAAACCTGATATGTAAGTTGCCATATGATATGCATGGGAGCCAATTTCGTTTAATACTGCTGAAGCTCCAACAATATTTTTATCTATTTTCCATTTAAACTTTTTCTTTGCATTTTTTTGTGAAATATTTTCTCCACCTGACCAATCTTGAACATATTCAACGTTTACGTATTCAACTTTTCCAATTTTACCTTTTTCAACTAATACTTTTGCCTCTCTAACCATAGGATAGGCAGAATAATTATGCGTCAAAGCATACTTAATTTTTTTATTTGATTTTATTTTTTTAAATAATTTCTTAGCTTGAGCAAGATTCCCAGCAAATGGTTTATCAGAAATTACATGTATATTTTTATCAATAAATTTTTCTGCAATAATTTGGTGACTTGAAGGAGGTGTCATTATTGCCACGACATTAATACCATCTTTTCTTACTGCTTCTCTTTCAGCCATTTCTCTAAAATTTGAATAGCATCTATCTTTTAAAATACCTAGGCTTTGACCAAAGCTTTTAGATAGTTTTGAATTTCTCGAAAAAACACCAGCAACTATCTCATATTGATTATCAAATCTTGATGAAATTCTATGAACATGACCAATCCAAGATTTTGGACCACCTCCAACTACGCCAAGCTGAATTTTTTTTCCTTTAATTAATCTCATGATTAAATATATCTTAACAAATAAAAAATTTATGTCAGTAAAATTAGGTATAGCACCAATCGCTTGGAGCAATGATGACATGCCTGAGCTAGGCGGAGATACTCCTCTAGAACAATGTTTGTCAGAGGCAAGTCAGGCTGGATTTGTTGGGATTGAGTCAGGTGGTAAATTCCCAAAAACATCCAAAGAATTATTACCAAAATTAGATAAGTATAACTTAAAATTATGTTCTGGTTGGTATAGTGGAAATCTTAGAAAAAATTCTGTTGAACAAGAAAAAAATTTAATTCAAGACCAACTTAAATTATTTAAAGATTGTGAAGCTCCATGTATCGTTTTTGCTGAAGTTTTTGGATCAATACAGGGTGATCCAACAAAAAAACTTTCTAGTAGACCTAAGATGATGGATCAAGAATGGAAAGATTATTGCGAAAAAATATCTGAACTTGCAAAATATCTTGAAGATGAGGGTATGCCTTTAGCTTATCACCATCATATGGGAACAGTTATTGAAACAGAAGAAGAAACAATTAGATTGCTACAAAATACAGATGATAGTGTAAAATTAACTTTAGATACTGGTCATATGTTATTTGCTCAGGGAAATTCAATTAATTTAATTAATAAATTCAAGGAAAGAGTAATCCATATTCACTGCAAAGATATTAGAGAAGAAGTATTAAAAAAAGCTCTTTCTGAAGATTTAAGTTTTAGGGATGCCTTTTTAGAAGGTGCCTTTACCGTACCTGGTGATGGGTGTATCGACTATAAACCTTTGTTTGATATTTTAAAAAAAAATAATTATCAGGGTTGGCTTGTTGTGGAGGCTGAACAAGATCCTAAAAAAGCTAATCCACTTGAATATGCTATTAAGGGTTACAAATATATTACAGATACTTTAAAGAAATCAAATTTAGAGATTAATAATCTATAATTTTACTTTTTTACTATCTTCAAGTTTACCATCGAAAAAATCAAAAATATTTTGAATAGTTTCTTTTGCCATTCTTGTCATGCATTCCTCAGTGAATGCAGCAGCATGAGGACTTAGGAAAACTTTGTCATTTTTTAATAGAGGATTATCAGCTTCTGGAGGTTCTACCTCAAATACATCAATTCCTGCTCCAAAAATCAAATTCTCATTTAAGGCTTTATCTAAGTCTTTCTCATTAATAATACCGCCTCTTGCAGCGTTAATGATTATACAGTTCTTTTTCATCGTTTTAAGAAGTTCATAATTTATAATATTTTTAGTCTGATCAGTTAAAGGTATATGGAGTGAGACAGCATCCATATCTTTAATAGCCTCTGCTAAATCTTCAACTTTTTTCCCACCCATTTTGCTTATTGTTTCTGCATCTACAAACGGATCATAAACAAAAACGTTCATTTCAAATCCTAAACATCTTTTAATCAATGCTTTACCTATTCTTCCAAATCCAGCTATAAGAATGTTTTTGTCCCAAATCTCTATAGTTTTTGGTAATTTGTTTCTTTCAGTAAATTTTCCACTTTTGACCGAATGGTCATACATACTTTTTCTTTTTGAGATACTTAAAAGCATAAAAAGAACATGTTCTGCAACTGCTACAGCATTTGCTGTTGCGGTTATTGCTACATCGATATTTCCTTTTTTACAGCTATTTAAATCAATATTATCGTAACCAACACCATGTCTTGAAATTATTTTAAGATTTTTTGCATTTTCAATTGCCTCTGCAGGCAATATTGATGTTCTTAAAGAAACTGCATCTGCATCTACAATTTTTTTTTTCACATTTTCAACGCTTAAATCTTCAACCACTTCATAATTATAGTTACTATTACTTTTTAATAATTCCATACCTTTTTCATGAATAGGTTGGACAATGAGAATTTTTTTCATAATTTTAAAAAAGAAATTATATTAGTCTAGCAAGATCTCTTTTGCTATTTTTAAATGTCGGAAGTGGATATTTAAATGCATACTTTCTTGGAATACATTTATTCTTTGCTTTTTCCCACAAAGCAATCCATTGCTTATAGTTGTGGATGGTAATATTTTTTTTGTTTCTACTTCTTACATAAAAATTTGGCAAAGGTTTTCTACCAGAAGGGGTTCCAGCTCTATTATATCTTAAATCGGCACTAATTCTAAAATCATTAGTTCTGTTAGGTAATGAGCAATGAATTGAATGTTTGTGCAAAATAATAATATCACCAACATTAGCCTCCAGAAAAACTGGCTTGTAATTATCAAGTAGTTTACTATCTTTTATTTCGACCTGACCTCTATAGCCAGATATATGGTTTAATAATCCCAATTTATTAATTTCTTTTACCGTAATCATACATCCATTTTTTTTTGTAGTTTTAGTAAATGGAATCCAAACAGTGACCATATCAGTTAATCTTTGTCCCAAAGATGATAATACTGCTGCATCTTGATGCCATGGAGTTCTACCTGATAGACCATCATGGATAGAATGTTTTGGTAATTTGCTCTCTGGTTGTTTAATTCTTGTATTTTGAACAGGATTTGACAGAATTTCTGGTCCTAATAATTTTTCAACCACATCCAAGATTTTTTTGTGATTTATTAAGTTCCATAAAGATTGAGAGGCAAAGTAATCACTATCCTTTTTTACATGATCTCTAGGAAGTCTAGTATTAAAATACTGATCAAGATCATAAATATTAAGCTTTGAAATAAACGTATACTTTTTTCTAAAGTTATATTTAGAAACTTTTTCTTTCATGTGATCTGGAGCAAATTTATGAACTAAATTATCTATAACATACTCCATATCATTTAAAATTGGTTTTAAATCTTTATTGAAGTTAAGAACATTTCTTACTCTCAAGAAGCCATCTCTATCTAAAATACTCTTTAATTTAGTCTTAATCTGCATATTTATTAATATTTTAGCAAATAATTTGAATCATGAAAAGATGTAAGCATTCTTTTTTTCGTCGCAACAATATGTGGATGATATTCAGAATTTTTATATTTCCATATTACTGGTTTATTAAGGGCATAACTTCCATAAATAAAAAATCTTTTTGGACAGTTTTTTTCCTTAAATCTATTTACTCCGTGATAAGAATTAGGAGTAGATTTAAAGAAAATTATACTTCCTTGTTTTGGCGTAAATTCCTTTAATTTATAAAGTTCATTAATTTTAGGAAATCTTCTAAAACTTTTTCTAAGGTTTTTAATAGCTTTTTTCTTGTATAATGTAAGAGATCCTCCATTTTTTTTTGGTATATCAGTTAAATAGATCAAAAAATTATATAACCTATTCACATCATCTCTATGCGGTCTCAATCTATATCCTCCTTTAGATACTGAGAAATCAATATCTAAATTTAAATTTGGGTTTTTATAATTATTACCTAGTAGTTTTTTGAGCTCTTTGGAATTTACTTTTCTTTTTAGTGTATATTTTTTTTTATTAAATATTTTTGGTTCAAATAAACTTTCCCAAGTATTTGTCTTAAACTCTGTTTTAAATTTCTTATCAATTTTATTATAAAATGTTTGTGTATTGAAAGTAGTAAAAATTTTTTTTGAGATTTTAGAACTTGAGATATACTTATTGAAATTTTTTGATCCTTTATTAATTCTACTTCTACCACCCATAATCATATCATCAAAACTTTTTGAATTACTTATTTCTTTAATTATAGAATTGCAGACTTTTTTACTGATTATTTGTTCTCCAACAATGACTGGGAAATTTGATTTAATTTTCTTAAGTTTGCTAATTTTCAGCATTTAGCTGTACATACCCTCTTTTACTCTAATCATTTTGTACATAAGGTCATTTAATGGCGTGGCTATTCCATGTTTTTTTCCTATTTTAGATACAGCGCCACTTATGAAATCAATTTCAGTTTTTCTTTTATAAAGTACATCAAAAGCCATTGAAGATTTATTTGTTTGTTTTGAATCAACAATTTTATTGAACATAAATAAACATTCATCTTCAGAAACATCAACACCATCTGCTAAAGCAACATCTCTTGTTTCTAAAATTATCTCTTTACCTAAACTTCTAGAAACATCGTTGGCATTATTATTTATGTAAAGATCAGTATGATGTAGATCAAAAATAGCAGAAAGTGGACCTATTGCGGTTAAAGCAAAAAGTTTCATCCATTTTCTTTTTTTTACATCTTCAGCTGCAATCATTTCTAGATTATGAGCAGTAAATGTGTATGCAATTTCAGTTATTCTATCTGTTATCCCACCATCATATTCTCCTATCCAAGAGGGTAGAGCTGCATGATTCATAATATGACCAGGGCCTAAGATATTTGATGCTTGAGTTGTAGTTCCCCCAATTACTTTTTCATCGCCAACAATATTTTTAATTATAGCTTCATGTCCAATTCCATTTTGAAAAGACATAAAAACAGTTTTATCGTTAATAATGTTTTTAATACTTTTTAAAGCAGGTTCCAGAGCCGTTGCTTTACACATGACTATCACAGCATCAACTTTTCCCATTGTAGATGGATCTGATGTTGCTGGTACCTTTATAAATCTATCACCACCATAACCATCCATTTTTAGACCATTTTTATTTATTTTATCAACGTGCTCTTTCCAAACATCAATGAGCATTACATTTAGACCTTTTTCAGCAAGCAGGCCTCCAAATAGACAACCCATTGCTCCCGCTCCAAGAACTGCAACTTTCAAATCTTTATTATTCATTTTTAAGAAACGAAATATATTAATGTATAGAAATTATGCAATATATTATGTAACTAATTTATATATGGAATTAAAAATAGAAAAAGGAATTTTTAAGAAATTCGAGTTAGAAGAAATAACAAATGCTTTGCAAGTTGGATTGTCAAAAAATTTTGAAAGTGTCACAGCAAAGATAGTTGATTGTCCAAATTTAAGAGATTGGAATTGTCCATCAGAAGGAATGAGTGGTAACCAAAGAATAATTGATGTTGGAGGAGAACCGTATATGCACGATCCTAAATATATTGGTACTGAATTCGATTATGCAGAAATATCAAAACTGATTGGGTCAGAGAAATCATACGCACTTGGCGCAGGATCTGGAGCAATGTCTTGTCTTGATGGGCACTGCGGTGAATTGGTTATAAACGAAAACTTAACAACAAAGGAGTATAGATCTTTAATAGCAAGGGTAGGTACAGATAAAAAATGTATTGTAGAGGACTATAATGACAGTAAACATGGCGGACTTGGCAATGTTTATTATTCAGATGGTGTTAAGGGTAAAGTTATTTATTTAAAGATAAAGAAAAGAATTGGAAAACAAGGCTCATTGCCTCAAGCAATCAGAGCAGCACTTTCAGAAAATTTAAAAACATTTAACAACGATCATATCGCTTTAGCTGGTGTATTTAGAGTTTTAAATGGAAAAATAAGATCGCATGTTCAACCAGATTATAAGGATATAAAACATGAATACTACGATCCAAAATTAATGAAATGTACAAAAGATTTTCTTCAATTTTATGAGCCAGTAGGGCCAAAATTACAATGTTATACCGTTTTATGGACAGGAGATCCAATGGGTGGAGAATTAAATCTAAGAGAGTCTGGAGAGCATACACATTTTCATTCATACGAACATAAAAATGATGCAGGACATTATCATTTTGATGTGACACCAGACGAGATTGAATACGAAGGATATTTTAATACTGCACAAGAAGTTCACAGAGTAAATAATATTTATAAAGAATTAGCTGCGAAAAATTAATTTAGTAAGTTTCTGATTCTTTTTTGCTTATTGAGCCTTTCATTTTTTCTACAATTGCCTTAGCACCAGCGCTCATTGCCCTTTGATCTGCTCCAATAGTTACAAAGTTAAATCCTTTATCGATCATTTTTTGTGCATACTCAGGTGTTCCATTATGAATTCCTGCAAAAATATTATTTTTTTTAGCATGCTCTAAAATTCTAAGAATTTCAGAATATGCCTTTGTATCTTCTGGTCTATCAAATCCAGGCTTTTCTCCAATTGCTAAACTTAAGTCAGCTGGGCCAATATATATTCCATCTACACCATCTGTAGACATAATCTCATCTAATTTATCTAATGATTCTTTTGTTTCAATCATAGCTAATTTTAAAATTTCATCATTTGCATGGTCGGCATAATCAGCTCCACCATAAATCAATCCTCTAACAGGACCAAAACTTCTATATCCTCTCGGAGGATACATGCATGCTTGTACAAATCTTTCTGCCTCTTCTTTATTACTAACCATAGGACATATAATTCCATAACAACCAGCGTCTAAAATTTTCATGATTTGGCCTGGTTCATTCCAATTTACTCTTGCAAGAGGAGTTACATCAGTTGATGAAATAGTTTGAAGCATTGGGAGTGCATTTGTGTAATCAACAAGTCCATGCTGCATATCTACAGTAAGAGAATCCCAACCTTGATGTGCCATAACTTCTGCTGATACAGTACTTGGTATTTGTAACCAACCATTTACAACAGGCTTACCTTCATTCATCATTTGTTTGACTTTATTTTTTCTCATTAATAATTGAGACCGAAGTGAGTATACTTAACGTTCAAATAATCTTTGATGGCCATAGAACCACCTTCTCTTCCATAACCTGTTTGTTTTATTCCTCCAAAAGGAACTTCAGCAAAAGCAATTGTTGGATGGTTTACAGCGCATGTTCCAGTTTCCATTTTTTCTGAGACTTTATGCGCTTTTTCTAAGGAATTTGTGTAGATATAGCTTGCTAAACCAAGGTCATTATCATTAGCTCGCTTAACAACTTCATCTGTGTCTTTAAAAGTAAGCAATGGAACTAAAGGTCCAAATGGCTCTTCTCTAGCAATTGTAAAATTATCTTTAACATTATCAAATATTGTTGGTTCGTAAAAATAACCTTTATTAAAACCAGCCGGTCTTTTTCCACCACATAAAACTGTTGCGCCCTCATTTTTAGTTTTTTCTACTAACGCCTCTATTTCATTTAATCTTTTTTCTGTTGTTAAAGGTCCTAGAATTGTATCTTCATCCATTCCGTTACCAACTTTAAGTTTAGTGACTTTTTCAACTAAAGTTTTAGCAAATTCATCTTTTTTACTTTCATGAATATAAAATCTCGCAGGCGATATACAAACTTGACCATTATTTCTAAATTTAGCAGTGATTGCCATATCAGTTACTTTGTTTATATCTACATCGTCAAAAACAATAAAAGGTGAATGACCACTTAACTCCATTGTAACTCTTTGCACTTTTTCAGCAGCTTGTTTTAAAATTAGTTTTCCAACTCTTGTTGAACCAGTTATAGAAACTTTTTTTACTATGTCAGATGATATTAATTGAGATGAAATTTTAGCTGGGTCACCAGATAATAAATTTACTACTCCTGGAGGAACACCCGCATCATTTATAATATTCATAAGCTCCATCACACTACCTGGAGTAATTACATCAGGCTTACAAATTACTGAACATCCTGCAGCTAAAGCAGTGGAAATTTTTCTTGAAGATAAAACTATTGGAAAATTCCATGGTATTAATCCAGCAACAACCCCAACAGGTTCATATTTAACATACATCCTCGTATGTTCAAATCTACTTTCGACTATTTGACCATAAATTCTTTTTGTTTCTTCAGAGTTCCATTCAAAAATATCTGCAGCTCCTCCAACCTCTCCTTTTGCTTCTGATAGTGGCTTTCCAACTTCTAATGTGAGCCACTTAGCTAAGACATCTGTTCTCTCTCTCATTAGATCGGCAATTTTTCTTATTATTTTTGATCTTTGCCAAGGTGGAGTATTTCTCCAAACTTCTAGACCTTTTTCTGCAGACTTAAGTGCTTTGTTTACATCTTCTTCACCTGCTTTAGACGCCTTACCTAAAACTTCTTCTGTTGCAGGATTTAAAACATCATAAGTTTCATTATTTTGTGATGCTTGCCATTTGCCATCAATGAATTGTCCAAATTTGCTATACATAATTTTTATTTTGTGGTTTATTAGTTGAATATTTGAGGAGAATATAACTAGAAAAATGAGAAAAATAAAGCTTACTTGCGCGCATGCATTGGTTAAACATTTAATCGCTCAGAAAGTCTATATTGATGGTCAAGTTAAGCCTTTGTTTCCTGGTGTATTCGGTATATTTGGGCATGGAAATGTCGCCTGTCTAGGACAAGCATTAGAGGAAAATAAAGATCAACTTCCAACATACAGGGGTCATCACGAACAAAATATGGCTTTAACAGGTGTTGCTTATGCAAGAGCTAAAAGAAGAAAGCAAATTTTTATTGCAACAAGTTCGGTTGGACCAGGATCTACAAACCTAGTTACAGCATCAGCTGTAGCAATGAGTAATAGATTGCCAATTTTATTTTTACCTGGAGACACTTACGCAAATAGAATGCCAGATCCAGTTTTGCAACAGGTTGAACACTTTTCAAATCCGGGAATGACAGCTAACGACTCATTTAAACCAGTTACAAAATATTTTGATAGAATTACAAGACCAGAGCAAATATTACAGTCACTCCCTCAAGCAATTCAAACCATGTTAGATCCAGCAGAGTGTGGACCTGCATGTTTATCTTTGTGCCAAGATGTACAAGGTGAAACTTTTGATTATCCTGAGGAATTTTTTAAAGAAAGAATTCATAATATTAGAAGACCTAGACCTGACGATTTTCAAATCAAACAAGCAGTTGAAAAAATTAAAAATTCGAAAAAACCTATTATAATTTCTGGAGGTGGAGTATTTTATTCTGATGCAATGGATGAGTTAGGCAATTTTGCAATTAAACATAATATACCAGTAACCCAAACAGTTATGGGATACTCAACAATGAAAAAAGATCATTCTCATTTTGTAGGACCAATAGGTGGCCTTGGTGGCAAGGCAGCAAATAACTTGGCAAAAGAAACTGATTTAGCAATTTGCATAGGAACTAAGCTTGCAGATTTTACAACCGGCTCGTGGGCTAATTTTGAAAATCCTGAATTTAAATTAGTTTCAATTAATATAGCAAGACATGATGCCAACAAACATTTAGCAGAAGCAGTTATAGGTGATGCAAAAGTTACCTTAACAGAATTATCTAACGCTATTGGGGATTGGAAATCATCTGATAGCTGGCATAAAAAATCACAAATCGAGTTAAAATCTTGGAATGAATATGTGGATAAAGAGAGTGGTCCTACAAATCAAGAATTACCAAGTTATGCTCATGCTGTTGGAGCAATTTATAGAAATTCAGATCCAACTGATATAGCTGTTACAGCAGCTGGAGGTTTGGTCGGAGAAGTTGTTCAAGTTTGGCGTCCAAAAGAGTTAAATACTCATGAAACGGAGTGGGGATTTAGTTGCATGAGTTATGAAATTTCTGGTGCTCTTGGTATAAAAATGGCCAATCCTGATAAAGACGTAATTGCTTTTGTTGGCGATGGATCATACCTACTTAATAATTCAGATATATATTCTTCAGTAATTACTAATAATAAATTAATAATCATTGTATGTGATAATGGAGGTCATGCTGTTATAAATAGACTTCAATTGTTCAAGGGTGGAAAAGAATTTAATTGTTTGTTTAATTCCTCAAATATTCAAAACTCCAAAGAAGTAAATTTCGCTCAACATGCAGCTAGCATGGGAGCAAAATCAGAACATGTTTCTAGTATTTCAGAATTAGAAGAAGCATTTAAAAGAGCTAAACAATCAGATGTAACTTATCTTATATCAATTAAAACACATAGTTACGAATGGCTTGAAGGATCTGCTTATTGGGAAAGCCCTACGCTTGAAATACCAACATCAAAAGAAAATGAGGAAGCATTAAAACTCCACAAAGAAGGAAAATCAAAACAGAGACAAGGTGTTTAAAAACTTTATATGAATAAAGTTTTTAAAATTGGATTAATAGGTTGTGGACATATTGCTGAAACATATTTTAGAGCTGAAAAATATTTTAATAATATAAAAATTATTAAATGTGCTGATATTAATGAGAAAGCTTCTAAGCGTTGTGCTTTAAATTTTGGAATAAAATCTGTAACTGTTAATGAGCTTCTTAAAGATAATGAAATAGAAATTATTTTAAACCTTACAATTCCAAAAGCACATTATCAAATATCTAAAAAAGCTTTAATAAATGGAAAACATATTTATTCAGAAAAACCATTAGCAATAAATTTAAATGATGGAAAAAAATTATTAAAAATTTCAAAAAAGAAAAAATTATATTTAGGAAACGCTCCTGATACTTTTTTAGGAGGTGGAATTCAAAAATCTAAAGAATTAGTTGAAAAAAATATTATAGGAAATGTAAAATTAGGAAATGCAGTTTTTGCATTTCCTGGTATTCAATCCTACCATCCTAATCCTGAACCTTGGTTTACAAAAAAAGAGGGAGGTCCTGTTATCGATATGGGACCATATTATATTACTGCTTTAGTAAATCTTTTAGGACCAGCAAAAAAAGTTACAGGCACTATCATTCAAGGCCAAAAATATAGAACTATTGGGATAGGACCAAAAAAAGGCAAAAAATTTAAGGTAGAATGTCCAACTACTTATTTATCTACAATTACTTTTAAAAATAACTCCGTTATAAGATTAACATTATCATTTGATGTTATAGCTCATCAAAGAAATCATATTGAGTTATATGGAGAAAAAGGGTCAATGATAGTTCCAGATCCAAATATGTTCGGTGGATCAGTATTAACTTGCAATAAATTAGGCGATAACTGGAAAGAGTTTAAGACTTCAAAAATGCCATTAGGGAGGATTAATATAAGAACACAAAGTTCAAGAGCTAATGAAACACCAACTAATGCAAACTATCGAGGTGTGGGGTTATCAGAGATGGCATATTCGATTGAAAATAAAAGAAAACATTTGTGTAATGGTGAAATTTCTCTTCATGTATTAGACATTATAACTTCTATTATGAAAGCGGCCAGGTCTGGCAAAATTCAATACATTAATACCTTTTGCGCAAAACCAAAAAAGTTTTCAAAATTAGATATTAAGAAATTACTAAAGTAAATATAAAATGAAAAAACATATCGTAATTTCAGATCCATTTCCAAGAACATTAGATTTAATTTTTTCAAAAAAAAAACTTAAGGAATTAAAATCAAAATATAAGTTAATAATAGCTCCTAAGTTTAATAAAAAAGATTTTTACGAAAAAAATATTCACAAAGCCACTTTTATAATGGGCCAACCAGATCTTGACAAAAATCTTTTATCAAAAGCCACACAATTGAAATGTATTATAAATGTTGAAAGTAATTTTATGGATAATATTGACTATGAATATTGTTTTAAAAAAAAAATTGATGTCATAGCTACATCACCTGTATTTTCAAAACCAGTTGCTGAAATAGCTTTAGGTATGACTTTATCCATATTAAGAAACATCCATAATGCTCATTTCGATTTTGTAAGAGGAAAAGAAAAATATGGTTTAGAAAGTAATTTAAGTGCTTCTCTTTTAACAAATAAAAAAATTGGATTATTGGGGTTTGGAGATTTAGCAAAGGCGCTTTATCCTCTTTTACTACCCTTTACAAAAAATATAAATGTATACGATCCCTGGGTACCTAACAAAATTATTAAAAAAGCTGGTTTTAAATCAATTAATCTAAGTAAAATGTTTAGCGATTGTGAGATTATTTATGTACTAGCAACAATCACAACTAAAAATAAAAATTTAATAGACAAAAAATTATTAAATAGAATGAGGTCAAAATCAGTTTTTGTTTTAATGAGTAGAGCAGCAATTGTTAATTTTGGGGATCTTAAAAAAAGAATTAAAAAAGGAGATATCTTTGTAGCAACGGATGTATTTCCTGAAGAGCCGGTTAAAAAAAATGATCCAATTAGAAAACTTAAAAATGTATTGTTTTCAGCTCATAGGGCGGGAGCTTTAGAACAGGCTTTTTTTGAAATGGGTGAAATTGTTCTAAAAGATATGAGCTTAATTTTAAAAAAAAAGGCTCCAAAATTCTGTAAAAGAGCTCGAAGCAAAACAGTAAATCTTTTAGCCTCAAAACCTGTTGCAATTAACTGATTTTTTTATATTTTCATGATTTATGTCATCAATTAACCAACTACTTCTCGAAGCAAAAAGTGTAACAAAGTACTTTGGAACCATAACGGCTCTTGAGAATGTAAATTTAAAGATACATGCAGGAGAGTGCCTCGGTGTTGTGGGTGATAATGGGGCTGGAAAAACGACATTAATGAAGGTTTTATCTGGACTTTATAAACCAAGTTCTGGCTCACTATATTTTGATGGTAAAAAAGAGATATTAGAAAGCCCAAAGGACTCACAAGAGTTGGGCTTAGAAATGGTTTACCAGGATTTGGCTTTAGCGGGAAATCTTCCTATTGGTGAAAATATTTTTTTGGGACGTGAGCCTACTAAAAATCTTGGTTTTATCAAGCTGCTAGATTTTAAGAAAATAAAAGAACTCACTGATGCTCATTTAGGAAAGTTAAAAATTAATGTAAAAAGTGCAGATCAAAAAGTCGAGGAACTTTCAGGGGGTCAAAGACAAGCGGTAGCCATAGCAAGATCTACTGCGTTCAATGCAAAGGTAGTTATTATGGATGAACCCACAGCTGCTCTTGCTATTAAGGAAGTTGGAAAAGTTTTAGATTTAATTAATAGCTTAAAAAAAACTGGAGTAGGTGTAATTGTAATCAGCCATAGAATGGATGATATATTTGCTGTATGTGATCGTGTGATGGCATTATTTCAAGGAACTAATTTTGCTGAGTCAGAATTATCAAAAACTTCTAGAGACGAAGTAATTGGTTGGATCATGGGAAAAAAATAATTATGGATAATAAAGATCAAGAAAAAGATTCACTATATTTAAAATTAATTCCTTACTTTGATAGATATGGAATTTTATTATTATTACTAATAATGATAGTGGTAATGCATTTCTTGCAGCCAGATGTTTTTTTGTCGTGGAGAAATGTAACCAACGTGTTTAAACAAATATCTTGGCAATCTATGCTTGCTCTAGGAGTTTTCATGGTAATTGTAACTGCAGGTATTGACCTTTCAGTTGGTTCTATAATGATGTTGTCATTGATGATATTAGCAATTGTAGCAAAAGCAGGTGCGCCTTGGTTTGTTGTTGCTATGACACCGCTTATAGCAGGATTAATATGTGGACTAATAAATGGTCTTGGAATTACTATTTTGCGGATGCCTCATCCTTTCATAATGACACTAGGTACACTATATATATTTAGAGGTACTGGAAATTTAATTTCAGGTGGAACACCAATAAGTGGCTTTACTGATGAAGTAAGGTATCTTGGCCATGGAAGAATAGATTTAACTTGGTTAGGTCTCGAAAAATCTCAGTACCTTCCAGTGAGTTTAGTTCTTATTGCAATTGTATATATAATTTTCTGGGTTTTTATGAATCATACTAGAACTGGTAAATGGATCTATGCTATTGGAGGTAACCCGAGTGCAGCGAGGGCATCGGGCGTAAATGTAAATAAAATATTAGTAATTGTTTACTCTTTATGCGGATTTTTATCAGGTATTGGAGCTTTAATTTTAGCTGGTAGAACAGATTCTGGATATCCTAACGCCGGTTTACAGTCTGAGTTAGACGCTATAGCAGCATGCATTATTGGTGGAGCAAGTTTTTTTGGGGGAAGAGGAACTGTTCTTGGTGTCTTTGCCGGGGTAATGATAATGGGTATTTTACGTAACGGCCTTAACTTAATGGATGTAAGCTCTTTTTGGCAGCAAGTTCTAATTGGATCGATAATAGTTCTTGCAGTTTATATAGATGTACTAAGAAGAGACTTGGGAACAAGAAAATAAATACACGCCCCAGTTGAAATAGTATTTTTTTATCTTCTATAATTAGTTGAATTACTAATAAAAATTTTATTAAATCTGTTTTTTAATAATTATTAAAGGGGTAATATATGAGAGAACTAAAAAGAAAAATTGTAGTATTTTTTTCTACAATTTTTTTATTAACAACTATGGCTTCAGTTTCTTTTGCTGATGGTCATGGCAAAAAAATCCTATTTAGTATAAAAGGTCCTGGTTCTGGAAATCCATTTTGGGCTTCAGTAACTAAAGGAGCTGAAGAAGAAGCTGCTAAATTAGGTGTAAAATTAATTTTGATTGCACCTCCACAAGAAGGAGATGTTCAAGCACAAATTAACCAAGTAGAAGACCAACTTGCAAAAGGTGTTGATGCTTTAGCACTTGCACCAGGAGATCCAAATGCTTTTGCTCCAATCGTAGATGATGCCATTAAAAGCGGAGTTCCAGTTGTGTTTGTTGACACTAAAGGAATTAACGAAGGCGTAACTTTTATTGGAACAAATAATATGAATGGTGCAGAATTAGCTGCTAAATTTATATGTGATAAAACTCCAAAAGGATCAGATGTTGCAATTCTTACCGGAATTGAATCTCAATCAACTGCGTTATTAAGAAGAGATGGTGCAATTAAAGGATTTAAAAATTGTGGTTTAAATCTTGTTGCAACACAGACTGCAGAGTGGGATACAGCAAAAGGAAGATCTGTAACAGAGTCAATCATTCTAAAAAATCCTAACATCAAAGCAATATTTGCTTCTAATGACAACATGGGTTTAGGTGCTATGCAAGCTTTAAAAGATGCTGACATGAATGATGTAATTGTTGTTGGTTTTGATGCAACTCCTGATGCAGCTACGAGTATTTTAAAAGGTGAAATGACTGCAACGATTGCTCAGTTCTCATACAACATGGGTGCTTATGGTGTTAAATATGCTCTTGAGTTAGCTAATGGTGGAAGCATCGATATAAACATCGATACTGGAACACAATTAGTAACAACTGCAAACGCTAACGATTTTAAATAATCTTTAGTTTTAAAGAACAATTTAAAGGGTGGAATTTTATTCCACCCTTTTTTTTTATGTATTATAATCTTTAAATGTTAATTAATATTAATCCCGTATTAAGCCCAGAATTACTGTTTCATTTAAGATCAATGGGACATGGAGAAAAATTAATTTTAGCAGATGCTAATTTTCCCTCAAATTCTACAAACGATAAAGTAATTCGATTAGATGGTGTTAATATTAAAGATGCTGCGACCGCCATATTATCTGTATTTCCATTAGATAGTTTTGTTGTGTCTCAAGGTGGATCTCCAGCTCTTAGAATGGAGGTCGATAACAAACCAGACGAATTAACTGAGACACACAAAGAATTTATTGAAGCAGTAAAATTAGTCTCAGGAGAACATTGGAAAGTTGGATCAATTTCAAGACAAGATTTTTATGAGGAAGCAAAGAAAGCTTATTGTATAGTAACTACTACAGATGCTAGGCCATTTGGATGTTTTGTAATTACTAAGGGTGTTATTTTACCAGATGGGAAAGTCTGGACCTAAAAAATGAAATCCATTTGTGTTTTTGGTGTTTTTGTAGCTGACCTTTGTTTTGTCGCTGATGCAATTCCTGAAAAAGGGCAAACTATTTTAGGAAGTAAACATGTTGTTGGTCCAGGTGGGAAAGGATCAAACCAAGCGATAGCTGCAGCTAGACTTGGAGGTAAAGTAAATTTTATAACAAAAATTGGGAACGACCAAAATGCAAATATGGCCCTAAACCTCTACAAGGAAGCAGGTATAAATACAGACTCAATAATTCAAGATGAAAATCAGTTAACAGGTGTAGCAGGTATAATGATTAACAAAAAAACTGGAGACAATGCTATAAACATTGTACCAGGTGCAGCTGGTTCTTTAACTAATAAAGATATTGATAAAAATATAAGTTTTATTGAAAATTCAGAAATTTTTTTAACTCAGTTAGAGACACCTTATGAGGTAACTAGTTATGCACTTCAAAAAGCTAAAGAAACAGGTTCAATAACTATTTTTAATCCAGCACCTGCATCAAATATCAATGAGAGTGATTTAAAATGTATGGATTATTTTACACCTAATGAAACAGAAGCAAGTTTTTATCTAAAAAAAAATGTTGAAAGTAAAACAGAAATTGAAGAAGCTGCAAAATATTTTCTAAATAAAGGAGTTAAAAATATTGTTATAACTCTAGGCTCAAAAGGAGTTTATTTTGCAAACTCATCTGAAAGCTATTTTCTAGATGCCTTTAATTTGAAAGATGAAGTTATTGACACTACAGGAGCAGGGGATGCATTTAATGGAGCTTTTGCATATGCCTTATCTAAGAATCATAAAGATAAAGCTGCTTTAGAATTTGCAAATAAGGTTGCGGGTATTTCAACTACAAGGGTTGGGGCAGCCAATGCAATGCCCAAACTTAAAGAAGTAGAAGACTATTAGTTATTCTATAATTTTAAAATCAGACTTATATTTATCAGTGATTGTTAGACCAAGACCAGGTTTATTATCATCTAGATCTATATATCCATTTTCAGGCGCAGGGTCTCCTTCAAAAATGTAATAGAATAATTCATTACCTATTTCTACATCATGGACTGGAAAAAACTCTGAAATTGGACAATTGAAATTAGACATTGTTAGATGATAATTATGCATTTGACCAGCATGAGGAATAACTGGCACTTGATATGCTTCAGCTAATGCATTTATTTTATTTGCAATTGTAAATCCACCAACTCTGTTATTATCATATTGAATATAACTAACTGCTTTAATGTCTAACAATTGTTTAAATCCAAATAAGTTGAACTCATGTTCTCCTCCTGAAATTGGAATTGCATTCATATTATTTAATTCAGCATAACCATGAATATCGTCTGCTATAACTGGTTCTTCTAACCATCTAGGATTAAATTTTACCAATTTAGGGATCATTCTCTTTGCATAATCCAGGTTCCAACCCATATAACATTCCATCATTAAGTCAGTTTCATATCCAATAACCTCTCTAACTGCTTCAGCTAGCTCAATATTTTTTTTCATACCTTCAGGGCCATCTTTTGGCCCCCATCCAAATCTCATTTTAAACATTTTAAAACCTTGCTTAACATAGCTTTCAGCTTCTTTTTGCAAATCCTTGATTGGTTGGCTGTAAAGTTTAGATGCGTAAACAGGTATCTTCTCTTTGGTTCTTCCACCCAATAGTTTAAAAACAGGTTTATTTGTAATTTTTCCCATTATATCCCAAAGCGCAATATCAATTGCAGAAATAGCTACCATGCCTAATCCTCTTCTTCCCCATGCATGTGTTCTTCTGTACATTTTTTCCCAGATATAAGAATAATCAAATGGATCTTCACCTATTACCAAAGATGTTAAGTAAGTATCGATTGTTTTTTTTACTAATTGAGGAGCAAGTGCTGCGTTTCCAATTCCAACAATTCCGTCATCAGTTTCAATTTCACATATTAACCACTCATGAAATCTAAATGATCCCATTGCATCTGATTTTTCAAACAAAAGGTCTGAAGCATTTGTACAAAAATTATTTTGTGGAGGAACTGTTTTACCGTTCCATTGATATACCTTGGTACGAATACTTTTTATTTTAGACATTTAATTGTTTTTATTTTCTGCCATTGTTAATGCAATTTTGAATGAATTCAAAGTAGGTTCTAAATTTGCTTTATTTTTACCTGCAATATCAAATGCTGTTCCATGTGCAGGAGTAGTTATAGGGACTGGCAAACCCCCTTGTACAGTTACTCCTCGATCAAATCCAAATGCTTTTAATCCTGATTGTAAAGCATCATGATACATACCAACAATACAATCATGATTTCCATTTTTATAAGCAGTAATAAAAGAAGTATCACACGGTAAAGGTCCATCAGCATTAATACCTAGTTTTTTTGCCTCTTCTATTGCAGGTATAATTTCGTCTTTTTCCTCTGTTCCAAATTCAGCATGCGGATTTAGTGCTTGGACTGCTACTCTTGGACTTTTAATACCATTTAATTTCATTGCTTCATTTATAAGTTTAATTGGCTTAATAATTTTTTCTTTTTTTACATGTTCTGGAACTTCTTTAATTGGAATATGTGACGATACCCTTGCTGTCCAAAAATTATCAATAACATTAAACTCACAAAAAAAATTTTTAACCTCTAACTTTTCAGCCATTAAATGTAATTCATCAGAATATTTATTTCCTCCAAGTTTAAGGCTTGTTTTATTAAATGGTCCAAAGTTTATTGCATGAATTTTATTTTCTTTAGCAAGATCTAAAGCTAAATTTAGCGAAGCTAAAACGCTTTCTCCCGCCTCTTTAGAGCACTCAGATAATTTATAATTATGATTTTTACCTTTAGAGATATCTAGAAAAAATTTACTATTTTTTGTAAAATCAATATTATCAAAATCTTCTACAAAATTTAAATTATGTAATTTGCCTGAAATTTTATTCCCACTCTCTAATATGTTTTTTTCACCAATGATAATTACATTAGCTTTGTTAGTGATTTCCTCTGATAATAGTTTTGAGATCAATTCAGGTCCTATACCAGAAGGATCCCCTAAAAGAACTGCTATGTTAATTTTATTTTGAGCCATTTTTTACTTTACGCTATGTATCAGATTATGTTTATATATTTAAATATAAATTAACTTAAAAGAGGAGAATTATGAAAAAAAGTTTTAAACTTTTCTTAGCAGCTGCATTTCTAGTAACAGAATTTTTTGTTGTTGCGCTTCCACTTATGATTACTTCTGCAAAAGCAGATGGTCACCCAATCCAAGCTATTACTCATGCTGGTTTTGGTGGTGGTACAGACGTAACTACTAGAATGATGCTTCTAAGAGCACGTAGAGTTCTTAAACAAGATATGCAATTGGTTAACAAAAAAGGTGGTGGTGGAGCAGTATCAATGGATTACATGATGAGCTTACCTGCTGACGGACAACACACTTTAACTTGGACTACAGGTCACGCTGTTTCAATGGCTTTGGGTAAAACTAAAGTTAAAATAAGTGATATGCAACCACTAGCAAGAGGAACTGATGATCCTCAATTGTTTGTTGTAAATTGTAAAGCTGACATTAAAGACGCTAAAAAATTTATTAGTACTCAAAAATCAAAATCACTTAAATATGGAACAACGCATGTTGGTGGAATTGATGATGTAAGTGCTATAGCATTTACAAAAAAAGGTGGATTAAAAGATCCAACTATTGTTGCTTATAAGGGTGTCGCTCCAATTAAAACCAACCTAATCAAAGGAGATATTGATGTAGGTGTTTTAAACTTAGGGGAAGCATTAACAGAAATAAATGACGGTACACTTTGTGTTTCTGTTGTCTTAGCAAATAATAGAATGGCTAAAATTGGAGACTCTCCAACAGCTAAAGAGTTAGGAATACCTGTTTCTTTATCTACTGTTAGAGGTTTTGTAACTAAAAAAGGAGCTCCAGCTGAAAGAGTTAAAGAATTAGAGGCTGGAATGATGAAAGCTATGAGCCATAACTACTACAAAAATTTCTTAACAGAAATTGGTCTTGATGAGACGAGTGTAGTTGGTGCTGATGAATGGGGTAAGCAAATGGAAGAAATGCTTACAGAGATGACAGCGCAACTTAAAGCTTTGGGTTACATTAAATAATCATAAAGAAGTACATTTAATTTATGAATAATGTACGAAAGCAAAAAAGGGCAAACAAAAGTTTGCCCTTTTTTTTTAAAGATGAGTTTAAAGTTTCATTTATTATTGTTTTTATCTCAATAATTTTACTAATAAGCACTTTTTCGTTTGATATTGTTCCTCCAATTTTAAACAGAGGTATACAACCTGCAACTTTTCCTAAAGCTTTATTAATATTAATAATAAGCTTAACTTTAATTATCTATTATTTATCAATAAAGAATCCTTGGAAAATAGGGAAAAAATTACCTAAAACATTTTTTTTAACTTTACTTAGTTTTTTAATATTTGTTATTATTTCAAAAACCTTAGATTTCTTTTTAGCAATATCAGTATTATCAATTTTTGTTTCATATAATTGGGGTGAAAGAAGAATATTTTATTTATTATTAGTAAGTATTATTTTTCCTATTTTGGTTTTTATTTTTTTTGAAACAATCTTAGGCTTAAGATTTCCTCCAGGTATAATTACGAATCTTTATTATTATTAAAATGGATAACCTTTTATTAATGCTGACACCTTTATTTAGTTCAAAGCTATTGATAGTTTTACTTTTTGGAACTTTGTTTGGATTAATTCTAGGAGTTCTTCCAGGTTTAGGACCAACAACTGGTGGAGCGTTAATTTTACCATTTACAATGACGCTAGATCCCTTATCTGCAATAGTATTATTAACTTCCATTTATTGTGCAGGAACTTATGGAGGAGCAATTACTGCGGTACTAATTAATACCCCAGGAACTCCAGCAGCCGCAGCAACATGTCTAGATGGATATCCTTTGGCCCAAAAGGGTGAAGCTGGTAGAGCTTTGGGAATGGCAACTGTATCAAGTACAGTTGGAGGAATTTTTAGTGTTATAATTTTAGTCTTTTTCGCACCTCTTTTAGCAAAACTCGCTTATGAATTTGGACAACCCGAATATTTTGCATTAGCAATTTTTGGTTTAACCATGCTTTCATCTATAGGAGAAGGTAGTCCTATTAAAAACTTAATTGCAGGGGCATTTGGAATTTTAATTTCAACTATTGGAAAAGATTTTATGACATCAATAGATAGGTTTACTTATGGAATTAACGAACTCTCAGTTGGTATTGGTTTTATTCCGGTAGTTGTTGGTTTGTTTGCAATTAGTGAAATGCTCACTCAATCAACGCTTCTTGATCAAGTATTTAAGAGAGTTGCTTTAAAGGCAGTAAAACTTCCAACCAAAGATGATTATAAAAAAACATGGAAAACAATTCTTAGATCAAGTGGAATAGGTTCATTCATTGGAGTTTTACCAGCTGAAGGAGGTACTGTAGCATCATTAATTGGTTATTCAGAGGCTAAAAGATTTTCTAAAAATCCTGAAGAATTTGGCAAAGGATCAATAGAAGGGATTGCTGGCGCAGAAGCTGCAAATAATGCTGCAACAGGTGGAGCAATGGTACCAACATTAGCACTTGGAATTCCAGGAAGTGCTACAACAGCTGTAATACTAACAGGTTTAATTATTCATGGTGTCAGACCAGGTCCAGATTTATTCAGAGAACAACCTGATTTTCTATATGGAATATTTGGAGCCATGTTAATTGCAAACGTTTTATTTTTTATCTTTGGGTTTTTTGGCGCGAAAATATTTGCGAGAATAACCTTAGTTCCAAACAAAATTTTGTGGCCAATGATATTTGCTGTATCTGTTTGTGGAACCTATTCACTTAGCCAATCAATTATTGATGTTTGGATTATGTTATTTTTTGGAGTACTAGGATTTTTTATGAGAAGATTTGGATTTTCAGTTGTTCCTGTAATTATAGGATTAATTTTAGGAGAGTTAGTAGAGGGAACTTTAAGACAATCTCTTGTTATTTTTGATGGAAATTGGCTAATGTTTTTAACAAGACCAATAGCTTTAACTTTTTTTATTTTATCTTTAATTGCATTGGCTTTTCCTTTATTAAGATCAAAAAAACAAAAAAAATAATATGATTAATTTTGATTTAAAAAATAGAGTTGCAGTAGTGACTGGAGGGGCTCAAGGTTTTGGACTAGCTATTACTGAGAGATTTATTGCTTCAGGAGCAAGCGTTATAATTTGGGATATAGACGAAGAAGCAATCAAAACTGCAACAAAAAAAATTAATTCAGATAAGGTTTCATACCAAATTGTTGATGTTGGGAATTATGAGAATATAGAAAAAAATTTAGCTGAGATTGATAAAACTCACAAAAAAATTGATATTTTCATCAATAATGCAGGAGTTGCAGGAAAAAATACCACAGTAGTTGATTATCCACTTGATGAATGGAAAAAAGTTATAGACCTAAATCTAAATGCAGTATTTTATTGCTGTAAGGCTGTAACGCCTTACATGATCAAAAACAATTATGGAAGAATTGTTAATATTGCCTCTATTGCTGGAAAAGAGGGCAATCCTAATGCCAGTGCATATAGCACATCTAAAGCTGGAGTTATAGGTTTAACCAAATCACTTGGAAAAGAACTAGCATTAAAAAATATTGCAGTTAATTGTGTAACTCCTGCTGCTGCAAAAACAAGAATATTCGATCAAATGACCGAAGAACATATAAATTATATGTTATCTAAAATTCCTAGAAATAAGTTTGCAAAAGTAGATGAATTAGCCTCTCTTGTTACATGGTTATCGAGTGAGGAAAATTCTTTTTCAACAGCAGCGGTTTTTGATTTGAGTGGTGGAAGAGCAACTTATTGATTTATGCAAATAGGAATTGATGTTGGAGCTACAAAAATTGAAAGTGTTGTATTAGATGAAAAAGGGAACGAAAGCCATCGTGAAAGGACTGATTGTCCAAAAGACTATTTTCAAATTATAAAAACAATTAAAGAAATTAATAAAAAGTTAGAAAAAGAATTTAATAAAGGGTTACCAATTGGTGTTTGTCACCCTGGTATTCATTCACCTCAAACCGGATTAGTTAAGAACGCTCCAAATTGTTATTGGTTAGAAAAAAAACCATTTCAAAATGATCTAAGAAAAGAATTAGGCAAAGAGGTATTTTGTGAAAATGATGCAAATTGTTTTGCTTTGTCAGAAGCTCTAGATGGTGCAGGAAAACATTATAAAATTGTTTATGGAATTATTATTGGTTCTGGAGTAGGTGGTGGTTTAGTGATAGACAAAAAAATTGTTAGCGGACCAAATGGAGTAGCAGGGGAGTGGGGACATAATCAAATTAACCATTTAATTTCTAAAAAAGAAAATTACGAATCTACCAATCTAAGAGAAGGCGAGATTGAGAGTTTTATGTCAGGCTTAAGTTTGGCTAAAAAATTTAATAAGCAATATAAAAAAAATTTAAAAACTAATGAGATCTTTGAACTGTATAGAAAACATGATTTAGATGCAGAAAATTTAATAGATAATTTTAAGGTAAATTTAGCAATGTCCTTAGCAAATATAATTAATATTCTTGATCCTGATTGTTTTGTTTTTGGCGGGGGTGTTTCAAATGAAATTGATTTTTTAAGTGAAATAGAAACTATCGTAAGAAAATTTGTAACTGGCAGAGAGTATGAAGGTGTATTTCTTAAACCAAAGTATGGAGATGCTAGTGGCGTTAGAGGTGCAGCAAGATTAGGAAGAAAATCAATCTATTAATATTATAAATCAATTAATAGTTGAATTTTTTTTTCTTGTAGTCTTTTAATAAATCAATCTATAATTGTTTTTTTTAAGTTAACTTAATTTAACAAATAAGAGGGAAATATATGAAAAAAATGTTAATTGCTTTAATTGCGTTTGCATTCACTTCTACATCTTCTTTTGCAGGACCAAAAATTGAGGTTTTGCACTGGTGGACATCAGGTGGTGAAGCAGCTGCACTAAAAGTATTAAAAGATGATTTCGCTGCAAATGGTGGTGAATGGTTAGATATGCCTGTAACTGGTGGTGGTGGAGATGCTGCTAACGTTGCATTAAAAGCAAGAATAGTTGCGGGAGATCCTCCATCAGCTTCTCAAATTAAAGGTCCAACAATTCAAGAATACGACCAAGAGGGTGTTGTTGCTCCTTATAATATCGATCCAATTGCTCAGTCAGAAGGTTGGGACAGTTTATTAGATCCAATGATTGCTGCAGTTCATAAATGTCAAGACAACAGCGGTCCATATTGTGCAGCCCCAGTAAACATTCATAGAATTGATTGGATGTGGGCAAACAAAGCAGTATTCGATGCTAATGGAATTTCAGTTCCAACATCCTGGGATGAATTAAATGCAGCAGCAGAAAAACTTCAAGCTGCAGGAATTATTCCTTTTGCGCATGGTGGTCAAGCTTGGCAAGACGCAACGGTCTTCGAAGCAGTAGCTATGGGTATTGGTGGAAATAACTATTATAAAAACTGTTATGTAGATCTTAAAGAAACTTGCTTAAGAAGTGAGACAACAGTAAAAGTTTTTGATCAAATGAGAAAACTTCAAGGTTTTACTGATGAAGGTAGCCCAGGAAGAGACTGGAACGTTGCTACTGGAATGGTTATTGAAGGAAAAGCTGGTTTCCAAATTATGGGTGACTGGGCAAAAGGTGAATTTACTGCTGCTGGAAAAGTACCAGGCGTAGATTACTATTGTGCTGCAACTCCATCTAATAATGGATACTTGTACAATGTAGATAGTTTTATATTCTACAAAACAAGTGACCCAGACAAACAAGAAGGTCAAAAATTATTAGCTAAATTAATGATGGGTAAGAACTTCCAAAAAGTCTTCAACCTATACAAAGGATCAATTCCAGCACGTTTAGACGTACCTATGGATGAATTTGATAAATGTGCAAAAACATCAAATTCTGACATCAAAACTGCAGGAGCAAGTGGTGGATTAGTACCAAGTTTTGCTCACGGAATGGCACAAGGCAATACTATGAAAGCTGCTTTACAAGATGTGATCACAGAACATTTTAATTCTGATATGTCTTCTGTTGATGCAGCAAATGCTTTGGCTGATTCAGTTTTAGATAATATGTAAAAATATAAAAATTAAGGCCACCTAAAGTTTAGGTGGCCTTTTTTTTTAATCAAAATTAGAAAATATTTATAATGCTCAAGTGGTTAGAAAAAAACCTACCTAAAATCGTAATGGCGCCAGCTGTTGGATTAATTGGTTGGTTTGTCTATGGTTTTGTGCTTTGGACTTTATATATATCTTTTACAAATTCTAAAATTTTACCCAAATACGAGCTTTGGGGAGTAGGTCAATATGTTAAGCTTTGGGGTTCTAGAAAATGGCTTATTGCAGTAGACAATTTACTTATTTTTACAGCTTTGTTCTTAATTTTTTGTGTTGTGATCGGAATTATTCTTGCAATATTTTTAGATCAAAAAATTAGGGCTGAAGGTGTCTTAAGAACTATTTACCTATATCCTATGGCTTTATCTTTCATAGTTACTGGAACTGCTTGGAAATGGATTTTAAATCCAACACTTGGTATCCAAAAAATGTTTATCGACTGGGGTTTTGAAAACTTTACATTTGATTGGCTGGTCAATCGAGAAATGGCAATCTACACCGTTGTGATTGCAGGTGTTTGGCAATCAGCTGGATTTGTAATGGCATTATTTCTGGCTGGATTGAGATCAGTTGAAGATGAAATTGTTAAAGCAGCTAAAATAGATGGTGCAAATTTATTCACAGTTTATTGGAAAATTTTACTTCCTATGATGAGGCCAGTCTTTTTTACGAGTTTTGTCATTTTAGTTCACATTTCTATAAAAAGTTATGATCTTATAGTTGCACTAACTCAAGGTGGACCAGGTATATCTACAACTATGCCTGCTTTATATATGACTCAAACTGCATTCCACAAAAGCCAAGTTGGTTTATCAGCTGCAAGTGCAATTATGATGTTTATGGCTGTAGCGGCAGTAATTATCCCATATTTATATTCTGAGTTAAGGAGAGAAAATGCAAGATAAGTTACAGGCTTCATACAAACAACTTGAAATGAAGTCAAAATATACAAACATGTTTTTGAGATGGTTTTTGTATTTTGCTTTAATACTTTTCGCATTATATTTTATTTTTCCACTATACGTAATGGTAGTAACTTCATTAAAAACTATGGAGGAAATTCGTCAAGGAACACTTTTAACATGGCCAAGTGGATTAAATTTTGACTCCTGGGCAGTTGCATGGGGAGGTAGAGGATATGGAGCAGGTGATACATTTTTAAGACCATATTTTTGGAATTCATTCAAGATGGTTATTCCAGCTGTATTTTTTTCCACATTTATAGGAGCCATGACTGGATATGTTTTAACAAAATGGAGATTTAAAGGAGATCAATGGGTTTTTCTTTTTTTATTATTTGGATGTTTTATTCCATTTCAGGCAATTTTGTTGCCAATGGCAAGAACTCTTGGAGTTTTAGGAATATCAAATTCTATAATAGGACTAGTATTAGTCCATACAGTGTATGGAATTCCATTCACAACTTTGTTTTTTAGAAATTACTATATTTCTGTTCCTACAGAATTAGTAAAAGCAGCACGAATTGATGGAGCTGGTTTCTTTAAAATATTTTTTAAAATTTTACTTCCAATTTCTGCACCCATTATTGTTGTAACTGTTATTTGGCAATTTACTCAAATTTGGAATGACTTTTTGTTTGGATCAACTTTTTCATTTGGAAAGGCAGCACCAATTCAAGTTGCTTTAAATAACATGGTTTTATCAAGCACAAGTGTTAAAGAATATAACGTAGACATGGCATCTGCTATAATTGCAGGTATACCAACACTTATTGTTTATGTTTTAGCTGGTAAATATTTTATTAGAGGATTAACTTCAGGAGCAGTGAAAGGATAATAATGAAAACATTAAGAATTGAGGAATTATCAAAAAACTTTGGATCTACTGAAGTTTTAAGAAAAATTAATCTAGAGATAGATGAAGGGAATTTCTTAGTTCTTTTAGGCCCTTCAGGCTGTGGTAAATCAACTTTGCTAAACATTATTGCAGGATTAGAAACTATTAATGAAGGTAATGTTCATATTGATGATTACAATGTAAGTAAAGTAGAACCAAAAGACAGAAATATTGCAATGGTATTTCAGTCGTATGCTTTGTACCCGTCAATGAATGTGCGTGAGAATATGATTTTTGGACTTAAACAAGCAAAAGTTTCAAAAGAGAAAATAGAAGAACAGCTAGAAAAAGTATCAAGATTTTTACAGGTAGACGCATTGTTAGAGAGAAAACCTTCACAGTTATCAGGAGGACAAAGACAACGTGTAGCAATTGGTAGAGCGCTTGTGAGAGAACCAAGAATATTTTTATTTGATGAACCTTTATCTAATTTAGATGCAAAATTAAGAGTTGAGATGAGAAGAGAAATAAAAAAACTTCATCAACAACTTAAAACAACAGTAGTTTATGTAACGCACGATCAAACTGAGGCAATGAGTTTAGGTACAAATATTGCAATCATGAATCACGGTGTAATTCAACAGAATGATACTCCAGAAAATATTTACAACAAACCCAGTAATACTTTTGTTGCAGATTTTATAGGATCTCCTTCAATGAATTTAATTAAAGGAAATCTTAAAGAAAGTTCAAATAAAATTTCATTTATTGCTAATGGTTCTAAGGTTGAAATTCCAATTAATGGATATAACTTCAATGAAAAATCTAATTTAAATAATAAAGAAGTTTTTTTTGGAATAAGACCAGAACATATATTCTTTAAAAAATCTAATGAAAGTGATTTTGAGATTACTTTAAAAGCTGATTTAAGTGAGTATATAGGCCATGAGCAGATAATGACATTTGATTATGAAAATCAAGAAGTATTAGCTAAATTTCCCTCAACAATAAAAATTGAGCTGGCAAAAAATACAAATTTATTTTTTGATTTAACGCAAATTTCGTTATTTGATGCTAAAACTGAGGAGAGAATATAAATGAAAGTAAAATATTTTGATTTAAAAAACAAAAACGTTTTTATCACAGGTGGTGGTTCAGGAATAGGTGCTTCAATAGTTGAACATTTTTGTGAACAAGAGTGTGAAGTTTATTTCGTAGATATAAATAAAAAAGATTCAAATAAATTAATTAAAGACTTAAAAAAAAAAGGTCTCAAAACACCACATTTCATTGAATGTAATCTAATAAAAATAAAAAAATTGGAAGGTATTATAAAAAAAATTATTAAATCAAAAGGCCCAATAGATATTTTAGTTAATAACGCAGCTAATGATGATCGACACTCTACAGATCAAGTAGATGAAAAATATTGGAATAATAGAATGGATGTGAATTTAAAGCATTTTTTCTTTACAATTAAAGCAGTTTTAAAAGGAATGATTAAAAATAATGGTGGCGCCATCGTGAATTTAAGCTCAGTTTCATGGATGTTAGGTGAAGGTGATAAAGTTGCTTACGAGACAGCAAAGTCAGCTGTTATAGGTTTAACCAGATCTTTTGCGCGAGAGTTTGGTAAATATAATATTAGATGTAACTCAGTTACACCTGGATCAATTGCTACTGAAAGACAAATAAAGCATTGGTTAACTCCAAAATATAAAAAATTTATTCTTGATAAACAATGTTTGAAGAGACAACTAAAGCCTGATGATGTGGCTAGCTTGGTTGTTCATCTTTCTTCTGATGTATCGTCAGGATGTACAAAACAAAACTTTATTATAGATGCTGGTATCACTTAAAATTTATATAAGTGCCTAAAAAAATTCAAATATCAGTTGTTGGAATAGGTTTAATGGGACTACAACATATTAAAGCTATTCAAAAATCAAAATTTGCGTCTTTACATTCTATTGTTGAAATAAAAAAAACTGGGGTAGAGTTATCAAATAAATTTAAAGTACCACTATATAAAGATATCAAAATTTTATTAGAAAAGAACAAACCCGATGCGGTGATAGTTGCCACTCCTAATATTTTACACGAAACTGATACAATAAAATTTTTAAAATCAAAAATACCTGTTTTATTAGAGAAACCAATTTCAGATAATATTAAATCTGCAAAGAAAATCATTAGTAGTGCAAGGTCAAATAGAACCTCATTATTAATAGGATATCACAGACGGCATAATTCAATTGTTAATAATGTAAAAAAAATAATAGAAAATAAAAAACTTGGAAAAATAGTATCTGCAAATATTTTATGTTGGCTATATAAACATAAAAAATATTTTAATGAAAAATGGAGAGTAACCGAGGGTGGCGGTCCATTAGGTATTAACTTAGTTCATGATATCGATATGATTTGTTATTTACTTGGTCCTGTTAATTATGTTCAGGCATTTAAATCAAATAGTATTAGAAAACATAAGGTTGAGGATACTGCTTCAGTAAATTTATTTTTTAAATCTGGAACCTTATGTACTCTAAACGTATCTGATACCATAGTCTCACCATGGAGCTATGAATTAACTGCAGGTGAAAATCCTGCCTATCCAATAACTGACCAATCTTCTTATTTTATTGGAGGAACCAAAGGTTCTCTTCAATTCCCGAATTTAAAGTTATGGTACTACAAAAAAGAAAGAAGTTGGTGGAACAATATTTATAATAATAAAATTAAAGTTCAAAAAAGTAATAAAACTCTAATTAATCAGATTGATCACTTTTCAAAAGTTGTTATGAAAAAAGAAAAACCAAAAGTGACTGGTAAAGATGGTTTAAATTCTTTAATAATTTTTGACGCAATAAACAAAAGTTCTAAATCAGGTAAAAAAATAAGAATTAGTTAATTTTTTTTACCTTCTTTGTGCCCTCAACTCTAATAAACAAAACTCCAAAAATTATAATTCCTATAAGACCTATTATTTTACTTATATCTGCTGGAACACCAAAAATTAAAAAGTTAATTATTGTTGACCATAATAATTGAGAATATTGAAAATTAGTTACAAATGATAAATTAGATAATTGAATTGCATATATAATTATAAAATGACTTATGAAACCAAAAATTCCCATAGCAACTAAACCAATCCAATAAATATTATTTTCAATCGGTACCCAATTAAATGAAATATAAATTGTAAATATCAAAGCCCCAGTAACAGCGGTATAGAAAACTGCTGAGAAAGGCTCATTGTTTCCTGAAATAAGTTTTGTAAAAAATTGATAAAGTGCCCAACATAATGGTGGCACAATAGGAAAGATGAGTTCTGGTGATAATACTTTCATACTAGGTCCCAGGGCATAAATAATTGATCCAAAACTTAGCAACATCAATATTGTACCTTTAGGAGATAATATATCTTTTAAAAAATATGCTGATAAAAGCGAAACAATTAATGGAGCGCTAAAAAAAACTACGTATATGTCAACCAAATCAAATCTTTGCAATGAGTTGAACATAAAAAATGTTGCTGTAACCATTAATAATGATCTAATAATTTGAATTTTAAAATTTCTAGTTAAATTTAGCTTTGGTTTGAAGATTACGAAATAAACACAAAGTGCAACAAAGTGAAAAAAAAATCTTCCCCACACGGCTTGCGTAACTGGCATAACGTTTCCTAAATATTTTGCAGTTGAATCCATGCATACAAATAAAAAAAACCCTGAAGCGGACAGAAAAATAACCTTAATTAAAGAAGCTTTTTTATTTTCTGACATGATAATTTATGAAAAATTTTTCAAAAAACTACATTACTACGCCTACTTGCCAAGGATTAAATTCCTCGTCACCGTAGCCATTAATTTCACTTTTTGATTTATTTCCTGAAGCTGTATTTACAACTAGCTCAAATATTCTATTTCCAACTTTATCAATGTCTTCTTTACCTTCTGCAATAGTCCCACAATTTATATCCATATCTTCTTCCATTTTTTCATACATCGCAGTATTTGTTGATAATTTTAAACTCGGAACAGGTTTACAGCCAAAACATGAACCTCTACCTGTTGTGAAACATATTACATTTGCACCTGAAGCAACTTGCCCTGTTACGGACACAGGGTCATACCCTGGAGAGTCCATAAAATTAAAGCCTTTATTTTTTAATGGCTCTGCGTATTCAAGTACATCTTCTAATATTGATTTGCCACCTTTGGCAACTGCGCCAAGTGATTTTTCTAGTATTGTAGTTAAGCCACCTCGTTTATTTCCTGGAGCAGGATTATTATCCATGGTGCTATTATTTATTGAAGTGTAATTTTTCCACCATTTTAATCTTTCCATTAATTTGTCTGCTGTTTCTTGGCTGTTAGCTCTATTAATTAGAAGATGCTCGGCCCCATAAATTTCAGGAGTTTCAGATAATATTGAACTTCCACCTTTTTTAACTAACAAATCAGCTGCAACACCTAAAGCTGGATTAGCTGTAATGCCAGAATATCCATCTGAACCT
>CABXYN010000011.1 GCA_902516395.1 uncultured Pelagibacteraceae bacterium
TTGGTCCACCAATCGTTCCTGTAATATAAGCAACAAAATTTGTTATAATATTATTGGATCCAAGCTTATCTCTAATAATTTGATCCGTTGCTTTTTGATTATTTACTCTATTAAAATCAATTGTTTCGTGAACAAACAGCAAACCTATATTCATCAAAATAATTAAAATTCCTAAAACTAAAAAAGTATCCTGCCAATAATCTGCTACGCCCATGTTTTCTAAAAATTCTGCAGTAAACAATGCCACAACACCCCCTAATTTATATCCTGTCCACCATCCAACAACTGCCATAGCAGCCCCAGCGGCCATAGATTTTCCCTCATTTGAATTAATCTGTTCTATTCTTAGTGCATCAACAGTAATATCTTGAGTAGCAGAGGCAATAGCAATTACCAATCCAACGCCGATTAAGAGTGCTAGGTTTTGAGTGGGGTTTATAAAACTCCAAACTATCAAGCTAAGTAAAATAATTATTTGCATTAATACAATCCATCCACGTCTATGCCCTAATTTTTTTGTTAAAAATGGAATTTGTACTCTGTCAATTATTGGAGCCCATAAATAGTTGAATGCATACACTCCAAATATTAATCCTGCCCAACCAATTGTTGATCTACTTAATCCCTCTTCCTTAAGCCAAAGACTTAAACTACTTGCAATTAATACCCATGGAAACCCGCTTATTGCTCCTAGAAGCAATATTCTTAACATCCTTATATCTTTATAAACTAATATTGAGTCAACCCAGCTTTGTTTTGTTTCAGACATTAATATTTTCTCCAAAATGATGGAATAAACAATACTAATACAGCAAACAACTCTAATCTACCTAAAATCATCGCTAAGCTTAAAATCCATTTTGAGAAATCAGATAAATTAGAAAAATTACCATTTGGACCAATAATATCACCTAAACCAGGTCCCACATTTGATATCGATGTTGCAGCAGCAGATATTGAAGTTGTCAAATCTAAACCACTTGTTGATAAAAGAGCAGTTATAATAAAAAAAATTACGATATATAAAAATATGAAGGAAATAATTGATCCTAAAAACTTTTCATCAATATTATTATTTTCATATTTTATTTTAAATATACCTCTTGGATAAATTATTTTCTTAAGTTGAACAGAGATAAACTGGAATAAAATTTGCACCCTAAATATTTTAATCCCACAAGCTGTTGAGCCTGCACATCCACCGATAAACATAAGAATAAGAAAATAAATTAATGGGAACTGACCCCAATCACTAAAGTTTTGAGTTACATAACCAGTTCCAGTTAAAATTGATATTACATTAAATGCAACTGACCTAATACTGGTATCAAAAAAACTTTGATTTTTAGTAAGTAGATACAGATACATTAAAAGAATTGAAAAAAGGACAATTTTTATAAAGGTTTTAATTTGTGTATCGTTAAAAAATATTTTTTTGTCTCCATTTAAGTATTTGATATAGGCAATAAATGGAATACTTCCTAAAATTATAAAAACAATTGATGTAAATTCAATTAGTGAACTATCAAAATAGCCAATAGATTCATTATAATTTGAGAAACCCCCTGTTGCAATTGTTGTCATTGAGTGAACAACACTGTCAAAAAAGTTCATACCAAATATTTTATAAAAGATTGCACATATAAAAGTTAATCCGGAGTATACTAAGATTAATCTCAACGCTATCTCTTTTGATCTAGGTAAAATTTTTTCTGGGGTATCACTCGTGGATATAATAAACAACTGCATTCCACCAATATTCATAAGTGGCATTAAAGTAATTGCCATTACAATGATACCAATTCCACCTAACCATTGAAGCATTCCCCTCCAAAGTAAGATACTTTTTGGAGTTTCATTTAAATTGGTAATTATGGTTGATCCAGTTGTAGTAATACCTGACATGCTCTCAAAAAAAGCGTCTGTAGCACTTAAATTTATCTCAGAAAATATAAATGGAAGTGAACCAAAAATCGCAATACTCAACCAAGATAACGCTGTTAAAAGAAAAGCCTGAGGCAAGCTAATTTTTTTATCATGATCTAAATTTGATAGTAAAAAGAGAATTCCAAAAATTACTGTTATAATACCCGAACTAATGAAACCAGAGTCAAATTCATCATAAAAAAACTGCGTTAAAATTGGCGCAATCATCGATAAACCTAAAATAATTTGTAAAATTCCTAGTGTAAAAAAAACTGTTTTATAATTGGACATTTTGATTGGACATTATTTTATGGTAAATAAATTTCAACTCTATAAGAATTATTAAAAACGTTATTTTATAGGCCGTTTAATTAAAAGTGATAGATAAAACTAACATAGACAAAACAAACGCTTGGCCCTTTGTTGAAGCTAAAAAGCTTCTAAGGGAGAGAAAAAAAAATATCGAAAACAAGGGAAAAATTATTCTTCAAACAGGATATGGTCCTAGTGGATTACCGCACATTGGTACATTTGGTGAGGTGGCAAGAACCTCAATGATTGTTAATGCTTTAAACCATTTATCAGACCTCCCAAAAGAAATAATTACTTTTTCTGACGATATGGATGGACTTAGAAAAGTTCCTGAAAATATTCCCAATCCTAAAAAACTTGAAGAAAATCTTCATAAACCCCTAACTCAAGTTCCAGATCCTTTTGGAAAATTTAATAGTTTTGGGGAACATAATAATGCAATGTTAAAAAATTTCTTAGATAAATTTAAGTTTGAATACAGTTTTAAAAGTTCATCAGTTTTATATAAGTCTGGTTTTTTCAATGATACATTAAAATTAATTTTAGAAAATTATGAAGGAATAATGAACATAATTATTCCTACCCTTGGCAAAGAAAGACAAAAAACATATTCTCCATTTTTACCAATATGTCCAGATACAGGGGTTGTATTAGAGATACCAGTCTCAGAACTAGATACTAAAAATTCAAAAATAATTTTTGATAATAAGGGCAAAAAATTAGAACAAAGTATTTTAGATGGAAATTGTAAATTACAATGGAAAGTAGATTGGGCTATGAGATGGTATGCCCTTGATGTAGATTTTGAAATGTATGGGAAAGATTTGATTGAGAGTGCAATTTTATCAACAAAAATCATAAAATTGTTGGGTAAGTCAAATCCATCTGGCTTTGCATATGAGTTATTTTTAGATGAAAAAGGTGAAAAAATATCTAAGTCTAAAGGAAATGGTATTACAATCGATCAATGGTTAGAGTATGCATCACCTGAAAGTCTCTCCTTGTATATGTACCAGAATCCAAAAAGAGCAAAAAAACTCTATAGAGAAGTAGTGCCAAAGGCGGTCGATGAATATCTTGATTTTATTGAAAAAAGTAAAACTCAAAACGAACTTCAAAAACTAATGAACCCTGTCTGGCATGTTCATAATTCAGAGATACCAGACGAAAATTCTATTATGTCCTTCTCAATGCTATTAAATTTAGTTGAGACCAGCAATGCTGATAATAAAGAATTACTTTGGAAGTTTGTTAAGAAATATAAGAAAGATATTAATCAGGATAAGCATCCAATTTTTGACAAGTTAATATCTTATGCAATTAAATATTTTAATGACGCTATAAAATCTAAAAAAATTTATAAAAAACCAAATGACAGCGAAAAAACTGCATTAGACGCTTTAGTAAACTCTTTAGATAAATGCGATGATGCAATGAAACCAGAGGATATTCAGACTACAATTTATACAGTCGGCAAAGAAAATGGCTATAAAGAAAATTTGCGTGATTGGTTTAAGTTAATATATGAGGTAGTTTTTGGGGTAGAAAATGGACCACGATTTGGTTTTTTTATAAGCTTTTTTGGGGTCCAAGAAACCAAAGAATTAATAAAAAGTAAATTAGAAAATGTTTAATATTTTAAGACCACTAATTTTTAAATTTAGTCCTGAAGTAGCTCATTCTTTAGCAATAAAAGCACTAAAGTTAAATAATATTCCTTACTCAAAACCGAAAGATAATCATATTTTAGAAACAACTTTTTGTGAAAAAAAATTATCATCACCAATTGGTGTTGCTGCTGGGTTTGATAAAAATGCTGAAGTATACAATCCACTGTTTAATCTTGGATTTGGATTTGTTGAAGTAGGGACAATTACTCCAAAACCTCAATTTGGTAACCCTAAACCAAGGGTTTTTAGACTTGAAGAAGATGAAGCTCTTATAAATAGATTAGGTTTTAACAATTCTGGCTCAGAACAAATTAGTAAGACAATTAAGGAAAATAATAAAAAGGGATTTTTAGGAATAAATATCGGACCAAATAAAGACTCCACTAATAGAATCGATGATTATTTAATTTGTTTTCGTAAATTTTATAATTTAGCTGATTATATAACTATAAACATCTCCTCACCAAATACAGAAAATTTAAGAGACTTTCATAACCAGGATGAATTAAATTCATTGATTGACAAACTAAAAAATGAAAAAAAAAAGTTGAATTCAAATATTCCATTAGCAATAAAAGTTTCACCTGATCTTAATGACGATCAAATTAATGAAGTATCCAAGATCATTATGGAGCAAGAAATAGGAATTATTATTGTTTCCAATACCACAGATAAGAATAGAGAAAATTTAAAAAATATAAATAAATTAGAAAAGGGTGGACTGTCAGGCAAACCAATAGAAAAGATTTCAAACGAGGTAATTTCTAAATTTTATAAAATTCTAAAAGATAAAACAAAAATAATAGGAGTAGGTGGTGTTAGCAATGGACAAGATGCTTTTGAAAAAATCATTTCTGGAGCAACACTCGTTCAATTATATACTGGAATGGTTTACAGAGGTCCCCGTATAGCTTCAAAAATAAGTACAGAATTAATTGATTTATTAAAAAATAAAGGGTTTAAAAATGTTTCAGAGGCTATTGGAACTAAAAATTAATCTTGACGCGATAAGATTCAGATCCTATACAGACTCATAATTTATGTCTAAAAAATGCGAACTTACTGGAAAAATCCCACTTAAGGGTCATAATGTTAGTCATGCTAACAATAAGACTAAAAGAAGATTTCTTCCAAATCTTAAAAAAGTAAAGTTTAAAAGTGAGCTACTTAAGAGAAGTTTAAGATTAACCGTCTCAAATGCTGGTGTTAGATCAGTAGATAAAAAAGGTAGTTTTGACCAATTTCTTATTTCAGCTAAGTCTAGAGATTTATCATTAAGACTAAAAAAATTAAAAAAATCTTTAGTTAGTAAATCAGCATAATGAATAAAGTATTTTTAACACTCTCATTTTTAATGGGATTGGTTGTCTTAGCATCTAATTATTTAGTCCAATTTCCAATTCAATATTATGGTCTTCAAGAAATTCTTACATATGGAGCATTCAGCTATCCGATAGCTTTTTTAATAACTGATCTAGCAAATAGATCTTTTGGCAAATTAGTTGCAAGAAAAATTGTATATATAGGATTTACAATAGGTATTTTGTTTACACTAATTTTCTCAACAAATTTTGCAGATTTAATCTCAGTAAGAATAGCAATCGGTTCAGGAACAGCATTTATTATTGCTCAATTACTAGATGTACAAATATTCGATCAATTAAGACAAAAAAAATGGTTTATAGCACCCCTGGCATCTTCATTAATTGGTTCTACAGTTGATACATTCTTATTCTTTTCAATTTCATTTTATGGAACAGGGATACCTTGGGTAACACTTTCTTTAGGAGACTTAGCGGTAAAGATATTTGTAGCTTTGGTAATGTTGATACCTTTTAGATTATTATTAGGTACTTTAAAAGCTGCTTAATTCAAATTTTTGGCTCTTGTTGTGTCATGCAATGAATGGCTCCAAAACCCCAAATTAAATCACTACAATCAATAGGAACAACTTTTCTATTTGTAAAAAATTTTCTAAAAATTTTTAAGACTTTTTTGTCTTGTTTTACATTAAATACTGGCACCAAGACTGTTTTATTACTTATAAAAAAATTTAAATAACTTGCTGGGACACGAGTTTTCTCTATAACAACTGGGCTTGGCATAGGTATCTTTATAATTTTAAATTTTTTTCCATTTTCATCATAACTATTACTTAGTATTTTTAAATTTTCTTTAAGAGATTTATAATTTTTATCTGATCTATTCTTTTCCACAGCTATCATAATTGTACTTTTTGAAATAAACCTTGCAATATCATCGATATGACCGTGTGTGTCATCTCCAACAATTCCTTTATTAAGCCAAATAAAATTTTTTGCATTGAAATATTTTGAAAACAGATTTTCATAATCAATTTTTTTGAATCCTTTATTTCTCTCTTGTTTACTACTTAATAAGCACTCTTTTGTTAATAATATGGAGCCTGAGCCATTATTATCAAATGCACCACCTTCCATTACTACTCTTACAAATTTTTTCGAATTTACTTTTCTAGGTAAAATACTTTCAATATTTAAATATTTACTAATATGGCTATTAATTTTGTTATCATTTTTGAAGTTTTTATATTTTGACCAAGCATTAAATTTAAAATCAAGCATGATCTTTTTTCTATTTTTTTTGTTGACCAAAAATATTGGCCCAGAATCTCTTAACCAAAGTCTGTCTGTTTTAAGTTTATGAAATTTTATGTTAGATATATTGCAACCTATTTTTTTTAAATATATTCTTGTGGTGTCAATACTTTTGCTACTATTGACTAATAAATCTATTCTTTGATATTTGGTTAAATATTTTATTATTTTTCCAACTACATTTGGAATTTCTTCAAATAATCCAGGCCAATCATTTTTATTATGTGGCCAGGATATCCAAACTGATTTTTGAGGCTCCCACTCTGCTGGCATTCTAAATTCATCTATTTTTTCACTCATCTTCAGGATTTTTGAGAATATCTTTATAAAACTCGGTTCTTCTGTCTCTTAAAAAGGGCCAGTGCTGTCTAACAGTATCAATTTTTTTATAATCTACTTCACAAACTAAAATATCTTCTTTTTTATTTCCTGCTTTTGCAATTATTTTACCACTAGGATCTATCACCATTGAATTACCCCAAAATTCAATTTTTTTTTTCCCTTTTTTTTCTACCCCAACTCTATTTATAGCAGCAACATAAGTTCCATTAGCAATAGCATGAGATTTTTGCATTGTGATCCAAGATTCTAATTGAGATTTTCCAAATTTCTTTTTTTCATTTGGGTGCCATCCAATAGCAGTAGGATAAAAAATAATTTGAGCCCCTTTTAAAGCTGTTAATCTTGCTGCTTCGGGAAACCATTGATCCCAACATATAAGGGGACCTATCTTGCCAAATTTAGTTTTCACACTTTTGAAACCTAGGTCTCCAGGGCTGAAATAAAATTTTTCATAATACCCTGGGTCATCAGGTATGTGCATCTTACGATATTTAGATAAAATATTACCATTTTCATCAATAATGATACTAGTGTTATGATAAAACCCAGAAGTTTTTTTTTCGAACATCGTAATATTCAATACAACCCCAAGTTCCTTTGCTAAATCACAAAATATTCTAGAGATTTTTCCTGGAATTTTTTCAGCTAATTTAAAGTTTGAATGACTTTCTGTTTGGCAAAAGTAATTAGTTAAAAATAGTTCTGGTAGACATATTATTTTTGCCTTTTTGTTTGCAGCTTTTTTAATATTTTTTATGGCTAAATTAATATTAGATTGAATTGTCCCTAAAGATTTACTTTGTATTAAACCAATTTTGATTTTTTTGATCATTAATCAAAATATCTTGGAAAAATTTTTTCTTCCTCTATTTTTCCATTCACCTTTATGATAGGCATCACTTGCTATTAGGGGTAGCACACTTGTTGCTTCTGCAAAAACCATTTGCTCCTTTGTAATATCTACTTTACCCCATGAGCTTGCCTCTTTTAATGTTGAGCTACTGCAGGCTCCATCTCTGGAATCAGCAACTGTTATTTGAATTGCATACTTATGCATATCTACATCTTTACCTAAAAGTTCGGCACATATAACAGTATCTTGAATAAAATTTTTCGGCACACCTCCTCCAATCATAAAAAGACCTGATCCTTTAGATTTAATTTTAATTTCGGTTAATTCTCTAAACTCTCGGATTGAGTCGATTGTAATGTGATTTTTTGGATTCCTTTCTTGATGCATTACAAGCCCAAAACCTGCGCTTGAGTCGGTAAATGCAGGACAGAAAATTGGAACATTGTTGTCATAGGCAACTTCTATTAATGAGTCTTTCTTTTTTGCATTAGTTTTAAGATATTTACCAATCTCTTTTATAAATTCTCTTGATGTATAACTTTTAGGTTCCAATTGATCTGCAATTTCCCCGATGGTTTTATCGCACATCTGAAGCTCTTCCTCATCAATGTAAGTATCATATATTCTATCAACGTAGTTATTTCTTAACTCTGTATCATCTTGATATTGCGATCCCTGGTAATGCTTAAAACCAAGTGCCTCAAAGAAATCCATATCAATAATTGAAGCCCCAGTAGCTACTATCGCATCAACCATATTATATTTAACTAAATCTCTGTAAATATGCATACATCCTGCAGCAGAAGTTGATCCTGCGAGTGTTAAAAAGATTGTGCAATCTTTATCTTTAATCATTTCATTATAAATATTTGCTGCATTTGCAGTCTCTCTTGAAACGAAAGACATTTTTTCCATTGAGGACACGATTTTTCTAGCGTCAAAAGAAGTTATATCAATATGCTCTACTTCTTTACTAAGTAAATCACTTTTTCTATTACTTGATTGGTTTTTATTATCTGACATTAAGCAACAAGAAACTCTTTATTTGCTTCTTTGTCATACATCGTCATGATTGGATTATCCTCAACTTCATAAATATCATCTGAGTAAAATCCATTAAAATTAGTTCTAAAAGTTAATCCATATGCTCCAAGCTGTCCTAATTCTATATAATCATTTTCTTTCATATTATTTGGTAAAATAAAAGGACCTTTCATATAATCCATGCTATCACAAGTTGGGCCATAGAAATCGAAAGATGTTAATTTCTTGGAAATTACCCTTCCATTCGTTATCATTTTTGATGGGTAAACAATATTTGGAACACCTGCGTCAAACAAAGTTCCATACGTTCCATCATTTATATAGAGTTTTTGTTTTTTTCTTAAATCAACTCTTACAATTGTTGAGCCACTTTCTGCAACAATCGCTCTTCCAGGTTCACATATAATTTCTGGAAGCTTATCCAATTTTAAATTGTTTAAACCTTTTTTAATCTCATTAAAGTAAGCATCTAAAGATTGAGGAATAAGATCAGGGTAAATAGTAGGAAAGCCTCCTCCTACATTAATTACGTCAGGTATAATTTTAGTTTTTTTAATTATATTACTGATTTCTAATATCCCTTTTGAATAAGATATTGGGTGCATACATTGTGAACCAACATGAAAACTAAGTCCAACTTTTTTAGAATACTGTTTTGTTAATCTCAGTAGTCCAGCTGCTTCATTATTAATAGCTCCAAATTTTTTTGATAAATCAATCTCTGCATGTTCATTAGATACAGAAACTCTAACAAACAATTCTAAGTCTTTAGCGTAATTTGTACTTTCTAAAATTTTTATTAATTCATCTTTAGTATCCAAAGAAAAGGCCTTAACATTATATTTAAAATATGCCTCTTTAATACTTTCTCTGCTTTTGACTGTATGCATATAAGAGCAGTTCGCATCTGGGCTTATTTTTCTTATAGCCTCTATTTCTTTGATAGATGCTACGTCAAAACGATTTATACCACTTTCAACAATAGTTTTAAGAACTACTGGATGAGGGTTAGTTTTTAATGCGTATAGTATTTGTCCTGGAAAATTCTTTTGGAAGTATTTAGATGCCAATTTAATTGACTCTTTTCTAATACAATAAACAGGTCCTGTCGGTCTCAGTTGGTTAACTAATTCTTCAACTGATTTAAATTTTTGCATATCTGCACCTCTAAAAAAAATTTACAAAAAAAACCTGCATAACACATATGCAAGTTTCATAAATGCAGCATTTATGGGAAATAATTAATAATGTAAAGTAAATAATGCTATTGAAATATTAAAATTTACTTCCATATAAGGTCTATGATCAACCAACCAACACTTCAAAAATTAAGTGATTTCGAGGATAAATCGCTTTTGATAGTAGACGATGACAATCCATTTAGACAAAGATTAGCCAGAGCTATGGAAAAAAAAGGTTTTACAGTTACACAAGCTGAGAGTGTAAAGATTGGCATTGAGACCGTAAAATCGCAAAGTCCAGCGTTTGCTGTTGTTGATTTAAGATTAAATGATGGGAATGGACTAGAAGTGGTAAAAGAAATCCAAAAAGTAAACCTTAAAAGTAGAATTATAATGTTAACTGGATATGGTAATATTCCAACAGCAGTTGCTGCAATTAAAGAGGGAGCAATTGACTACATTGCTAAGCCAGCAGATGCAGATGATGTTGAAAAAGCACTTTTAGCTGACCCAAATCAAAAGCCTGCTCCTCCCGAAAACCCAATGTCTGCCGATAGAGTAAAATGGGAGCATATACACAGAGTTTTTGAGTTATGTAACAGAAATGTCTCTGAAACCGCAAGAAGACTAAAAATGCATAGAAGAACTCTTCAGAGAATACTGTCTAAAAGATCTCCTAGATAATTTAATTTTTTGTAAGTCTTAAAAATACATCTTCAAGATCTCCATCATCAGTTGAAATATCTTGTATCTTTATATCTTGTTTTTTTATTTCTGTGATTATCGGGTCGATGCTTAGTTTACTCTTCTCATATGATAAAACTAATCTTTTTCCATCATTTGATATAACTTTTAACGATTCAAAAGTATTATCTTGAATATTAGTTTTTTTATTTGTGGTGACATATACAATTTTTGTTTGAATTCTTTCCAAGAGATTTTTAGTAGTATCCAAAGCTACTAATTTTCCTCCACTTAGAATACCAATTCTATCACACATTTTTTCTGCTTCCTCAAGATAATGAGTTGTTAGTATTGTTGTGACCCCTTGTTTGTTCAAAGATTTCACATTTTCCCACAATGTATTTCTAAGCTCCACATCTACTCCTGCAGTAGGTTCATCTAAAATTATAATTGGAGGTTGATGCACCATCGCTTTTGCTACTAGCAATCTTCTTTTCATACCGCCTGATAAAGCTCTAGCATAACTGTCAGCTTGTTCCTCTAATGATACCAACTTCAATATAGTATCTGTAATTCTATCTTTTTTTCTAATTCCATATAGTCCTGCTTGAAGCTCTAAAAGTTTTCTGGGACTAAAAAATGGATCAAAGTTCACTTCTTGTGGAACAATTCCAATAGAGGCTCTAACTTGTCTAGGATTTTCATCTAAGTTAAAACCCCAAACACTTACTTCACCACCAGTTTTTACAACTGATCCACCTAATATGTTTATAAATGTACTCTTTCCAGCTCCATTTGGTCCTAATAGACCAAAAATTTCTCCTTCTTTCACCTCTAAGTTTAAATTATTAAGTGCATGTGTTTGTTTAGACCCATTTTTTGAATAAACTTTATTCAAGTTTTTAACAGTTAAGACGTTTTTTTTATTCATATGAGGGCATACATTTATTACATTTATAAAAATTAAGATATCATTACATTATGGAGAAAATTAAAAAAAGTGACCATTTTTATTTAATAGATGGTTCGGGATACATTTTTAGAGCATATTATGCCCTTCCTCCTTTAACTAGAAAAAGTGATGGATTGCCAGTTGGTGCCGTTAGTGGTTTTTGCAATATGCTTTTTAAATTATTAGAGGACTCTAAATCAGATGATAATTTAGAAAAACCAACACACTTTGCTGTAATATTTGATTCAGCAAGAAAAAATTTTAGAAATGAAATATATTCAGATTATAAAGGAAATAGATCTGATGCACCTGACGATCTAATTCCTCAATTTGAATACATCAGGCAATCTGTAAAAGCCTTTAATTTACCGTCAATTGAATTAATTAATTATGAAGCAGATGATTTAATTGCAACTTATGTAGAGAAAATTTTAGAATTTGGTGCAAAAGTAACAATTGTTTCTTCTGATAAAGATTTAATGCAGCTTTATAAAAAAGGAGTGAGAATTTATGATCCAATGAAGAATAAATTTATAAATCAAGACGATGTACATAATAAATTTGGAGTTACTCCAGAAAAAGTAATAGATGTCCAATCTTTAGCTGGTGATAGTACAGATAACGTACCTGGTGTACCCGGAATCGGAGTTAAAACTGCTGCTGAATTGATAAATCAATATGGAACTTTGGAAAATTTATTAAAAAATGCATCAAAAATAAAACAAAATAAAAGACGAGAAACTTTAATAAATAATAAGGACGACGCAATTATTAGTAAAAAACTCGTTACATTAAAAAAAGATGTACCTGTAAAAAATAAAATTGAAGAATTCATACTGAAAAGTATTGATCAAGATAAGCTTTATACTTTTCTTAGAGAAATGGAATTTAATAGGCTATTGAGTTCTGCCATCTCAAAGTACGGGGGCACAAACAATCCTGAAACTAAAGATATTGAGAAAAACTCAGAAAAAACATCAGAAATTAAGAAAAAAAATTATCAATTAATTAAAAATGAAAAGGAAATTGAAGATTGGATGAAACAATCTGAGGAAATAGGAGAATTTGCAATAGATACTGAAACTACCTCACTAGACCCTCACACAACAAAGTTAGTAGGTATTTCAATCTCTAACAGAATTGGAAATGCTTGTTATATTCCATTAAATCATGTTAGAGGAAATAATCTTAACGAAAAAAAAGTCTTAAGCATTTTAAAGAATTATTTAGAAGATGAGAGTATAAAAAAAGTAGGACAAAATATTAAATTTGATTTTATTGTCTTTTATCACCGTGGAATAACTTTAAATTCCATGGAAGATACTATGCTTATGTCTTACACACTAGATGCTGGTAAAAATAGGCATAATATGGATACTCTTTCAGAGATCCATCTAGGTCATAAAACTATAAGATTTAAAGATTTAGTTGGGACGGGAAAAAAACAACTTAATTTTTCTGAAGTGAATATATCTGAAGCTAAGGATTACGCGGCTGAGGATGCAGATATCACATTTAGATTATACAAAATTTTTTTAAAATCATTAAAAGCAGAAAAATTATTGAATATTTATGAGTTATTTGAAAAACCACTAATAAAAATATTAGCAGAGATGGAGATAAAAGGTATTAAACTTGATAAATCTTCACTAAATAAACTATCTTCGAAATTTTCAACTAAAATCGAAAAATTAGAAAAGTCTATTTTTAAAATTTCAAAAAAAATATTTAACATTGGATCAACTAAGCAACTTGGTGAAATAATGTACAACGATTTAAAAATAGCTGCTTTAAAAAAAACAAAGAAAGGAAGTTTTGCTACTAGTGCTTCAGTTTTAGAAGATCTAGCTTTTAAGGGTTATGAATTTCCAAAACTTATTTTGGAATGGAGACAAATTAGTAAACTTAAGAATACCTATTCAGATGCATTGCCAGAACACATAAATCAAAATACTAAAAGGGTTCATACATCTTTTTTGTTAGCAGCCACTACAACAGGTAGACTTGCATCTAGTGATCCAAATTTACAAAATATTCCAATAAAATCAGATGATGGTAAGGACATAAGAAAAGCGTTTGTTTCTGAAAAAAATAACAAATTGATTTCAGCAGATTATAACCAAGTTGAGATGAGAATTTTGGCTGATCTAGCAGATGTAAAACAGCTAAAAAAGGCATTTTTAAATAATGAGGATATTCATACTTTGACTGCTAGTCAGGTTTTTGGAAAAGAAATTAACAAAATTGACTCAGAAACAAGAAGAAAAGCAAAAGCAATCAACTTTGGAATAATTTATGGTATTTCACAATATGGTTTAGCCAAACAGATCAATGTTTCAAACAATGAAGCAGAAGAATTTTTAAATTCTTATTTTAAAAAATTTCCAGAAATTAAAGATTATATGAAAACAACTGTGAATTTTTGTAGAAAAAGTGGATATGTAAGTAATATATTTGGAAGAAAAACACATCTCACTGGAATTAATGATAAGAACTTTAATGTAAGAAATTTTCAGGAGAGGGCAGCGATAAATGCTCCAATTCAAGGGTCAGCATCAGAGATAATGAGATTAGCGATGATCAGAATAAATAAAGAAATCTCTAATAATAAAAATAATAGTCTAAAAATATTGTTACAAATACATGATGAGTTAATTTTTGAGGAAAGTTCAAAAGAAACAAAAAAAAGTACTAAATTAATTAAGGATTTGATGTTAAGTGTGAAAGATAGTGAACTTCACTCATTTTCAATACCTCTTTTAGTTGATATAAATATTGGAGAAAATTGGGGTGAACTTCATTGAAAACAAACAATTGCCCTAATATGAACAATTTAGTATTTTTATTCTAATTTATGTCTCAAACAATTGCGTTAGTGGATGATGATCGAAATCTATTAACTTCTGTCCAGATGGCTTTAGAAAAGGAAGGTTTTAAAGTTCAAACTTATATTGATGGTGAGAATGCTCTTGTTGGATTGTCAAGAACACCACCTGATCTTGCTGTTATTGATATTAAAATGCCAAGAATGGATGGCGAAGAACTCCTAAGAAAACTTAGAAAAAAAACATCTATGCCAGTTATTTTTTTAACTTCTAAAGATGAAGTAACCGACGAGGTTAGTGGTTTAAAGCTAGGTGCAGATGACTTTGTTGGTAAAACTGGGGGATTTTCAACCAAAGTTTTAGTTGAAAGAATTAAAGTACAATTAAGAAAAAAAGATAAGGACATCAATATAGAAGAAAATAAAAATGTAATCTCACATGGTAAGTTAAAATTAGATCCTTCCCAACTCGAATGTGAATGGGATGGTAAACAATTGCCTGACAAACTAACTACAACAGAATTTAAAATTGTTGAGGAGCTAGCAAAAAGACCGGGAATGATTAAAGAGAGAGCCTTACTCATGGATGTAGCATATCGAGAAGACACAGATATAGAAGATAGGACTATTGATAGTCATGTTAAAAGAATAAGAAAAAAATTTAAAAAGGTAGATACTGATTTTTCAGCAATTGAAACAAGATATGGAAGTGGATATAGATGGAATGTTAAATAATAATTATGGGAAAAATACTAAAAAATCTTTCTATATTACAGAAATTTTTATTTATTAATCTAGTAATCTTCATATTTATAATAATAATAACGTTCTTTTACCTAGGCGCTATTCAAAAAAATTTAATCAGTGAAAAACAAAAAAATCATACAAATATAATTGCTCAAACAATATCAAATTTAGAAAAATCAAACATAAAACTAAATGAATATGGAATAAGTGAATTTTTATTCTCTAAAAAATCGCGATTTCCTTATTTTGAAAAGTTAGATAGAGTTATATTTTTTGATGATAAATTAAATTGGATTGGAGATACGAGATCTATTCAATCATCATTATTACTAATTGAAGAGTTAAATGAACAATCAAGCGAGAATAATTTTAATAATCAAGAAAATAAAAATGAAACAATTTTCTATGAAGATCTTAATAAATATTATTTATCAGGATCTGAAAAATCTTTAACCAATTTAAAGCAAATCCAAAAGCAGTTTTTTGTTTTTAGTATTGGGAATATAAATTATTTGAATAATAAGGGTTATATTCTTATATCTGAAAGTGCTGATAATATAATTGCACAAATTGATGAAAGAGAGAACTTTATTATTAGAACAGCTCTTGTAGTACTTTTGGTTATAATTATTTTTTCATATGTTTTAAATAGATATTTTTTAAAACCGATTAAAAATTTAGTTATTTATACAAAAATCATAAAAAACAAAAGTAATGAAAAAACAGATATAGAAAGGGTTAAGACAAGGAATGATGAATTAGGAATATTATCAAAATCACTTGATGAAATGACCAGTGAATTAAACAAAAGAATTACAACTGCTGAAAATTACTCAACAGACTTACTTCATGAAATTAGAAATCCTCTTGCCTCATTAAAAAGTGCATCTGAGATAATTTCAGAAACTGAAGATAAAACTAAAAGAGAAAAGTTAATTAATATTGTATCTCACGATGTCGAGAGAATTGAAAGATTAATCACTGATTATTCTCAAATGCTGAAAGATGAAGCAGTAATTTCTACAGAGACAATGCAAAAAATTGATATAAAGGAAATTGCTAAATCTGTGGTTGATGACTTTAATAATATTTACAATTCAAAGAGAAAAATACAAATAAGATTAAGATCTAATGGATCTGAAAATTATTTTATACTTGGTATCAACAACAGGATAGAACAAATCATTGCAAATTTGCTTGAAAATTCAATTTCTTTTAGTGATGAGAATCAAGAAATTATAGTAGAGGTCAGTAAAGACAAAGAAGGTAAGCCAAGACTTGTAGTAATCGATGAAGGAACTGGCTTTAGTGAGAAGGATACTGCTAAAATTTTCAATAGATTTTACAGCAATAGACCTGAAAATTTCGGGGAACACTCTGGTCTAGGCCTAAATATAGTGAAAAACTTGGTTGAATTGCATAATGGACAAATTAAAGCTGAAAATAATAAAGAGAAGGGTGCAAAAGTTGAAATTATTTTCCCGGCGACCCAATGAAAAGTTGATTAATATAAATAAAGTTGCTACAAGCCCTAGCTTATGACTGATTATAAAGTAAAAGATATTAACGAAGCAGAATTTGGAAGAAAAGAAATCTCTCTAGCAGAGACTGAAATGCCAGGATTAATGGCAGTAAGAGCCGAATATAAAGGCAAAAATCCTCTTAAAGGTGCAAGAATTTTAGGTTGTCTTCATATGACAATTCAAACTGCAGTTTTGATTGAAACTTTAGTCGATTTAGGTGCAGAATGTAGATGGTCTTCATGCAATATATTTTCAACTCAAGATCATGCAGCAGCAGCAATTGCAAAAGCTGGTATCCCAGTATTTGCTTGGAAGGGTGAGACAGAGGAAGAATATTGGTGGTGCGTTAAACAAACTATTGAAGGTAAAAAAGATTGGATACCTAACATGATTTTAGATGATGGTGGAGATCTTACTGCTCTTATGCATAAGGATTATAAAGATTTATTAAAAGGCATAAAAGGCTTAAGCGAAGAAACAACAACAGGTGTTTTAGCGCTTAAAAAAATGGAAGAACAAGGTCAATTGTTAGTGCCAGCAATTAATGTTAACGACTCAGTCACAAAATCAAAATTTGATAACTTATATGGTTGTAGAGAGAGTTTAGTTGATGGAATTAAGAGAGCTACTGATGTAATGATGTCAGGAAAAGTTGCGATTGTTGCAGGCTTTGGTGATGTTGGAAAAGGTAGTGCAGCATCTTTAAGACAAAGTGGAGCAAGAGTTTTAGTAACTGAAACTGATCCTATTTGTGCATTGCAAGCTGCTATGGAAGGTTATGAAGTAGTTTTAATGGACGAAGTTATAGGTCAAGCAGATATTGTTGTAACTGCAACTGGAAATAAAGATGTAGTAACAGCAGATCATATGAGAGCTATGAAAGACAGATCTATTCTATGTAACATCGGACACTTTGATAATGAAATTCAAGTTGAGGCTTTGAAAAATTATAAATGGGATGAAGTAAAACCTCAAGTTCACGAAATAACATTCCCAGATGACAAAAGGTTAATTTTATTAGCTGAAGGAAGACTTGTGAATTTAGGTTGTGGAACTGGTCACCCAAGTTTTGTTATGAGTGCATCATTTACTAATCAAGTTATTGCTCAAATTGAGCTATGGAATAATTCAGATAACTATGAAAATAAAGTTTATGTGCTTCCTAAACACTTAGATGAAAAGGTAGCAAGGCTTCACTTGGATAAAGTTGGTGCAAAATTAACGCCACTATCTAAAGAGCAAGCTGACTATATAAGTGTAACACCAGAGGGACCATACAAGCCTCATGCTTATCGCTACTAGAAGTGGCAAAATAAATATTTCTAAAGAAAAAGATACTAAACTTATAGCTGAACGTCTTTGTAAGCATATTAATTTAGGAGATTTCATACTTTTAACCGGTAATCTAGGTGTAGGAAAAACTACTTTCATAAAATATATTATTAATTCACTTCAAAGAATAAATAGCCAGAAATTATCAGAAGTTCCTAGCCCTACTTTTAATATTACTAATGAGTATCAGATAAAAAAAATTTTAATAAAGCATTTCGATTTATACAGAATTAAAAATGAAAAAGAGCTTAATAACTTAGGTATCCAAGAAAATTTAAAAAAACAGATAACCCTAGTTGAATGGCCAGAAATTATAAAAAAACTAAAAATAAAAAATAGTATTAGCTTAATCTTTAAATATAATGAAAGCTATACTGAGCGTTATCTTACAATAATTTCAAAAAACAAAAAGATAATTAATGAATTTAAATAAATTAAAAAAACTAACTGGAGATGCATCATTTAGAAATTTTTATAGAGGAAAAAAAAATATTCTTGTTCATTGTGTAAAAAACAAAAAAAGTAATTTGTTAGAATACGATGCTATTAATAAAATATTAATTAAAAAAAATATTTTAGCCCCAAGATTAATATCCCAGAATTATAAAAATAATTATATTGAGATTGAAGATTTTGGTGATTTAACAGTTTTTAAAAAATTTCAAAAAAAATCAATAAATAAAAAAATTTACTATAAAAAAATTATAAATTTATTAATCAGCATCAAACATATAAAAACTAAATATCAAAAAACATTTTTGAAAACTAACTATAAAGTGCCACACTATTCATTAAAAAAATTATTAGATGAGTCTAATTTATTTTTAGACTGGTATTTACCAAAATATGTTAAAAGAGGAAAAAGTAGAATTTTAAAAATTAAATTTAATAAGATATTTAAAAAATTACTAAACGATATTTATTATAAAAATAAAGTTTTTGTACATCGAGATTTTCATATATCTAATTTAATGATAACTAAAAAAGGTTTAGGGCTGATAGATAGTCAAGATGCTGTCTATGGTAATATTGCATATGATTTAGCTTCTCTTATCGATGATGTCAGGTTTAAAACAGACATTAAGACTAAAAAATATATTTTTGATGAATTCATAAAAAAAAATAAACAATTAAATCTTAAAAAGTTCAAAAATGATTTTGAGATCTTATCTGTCTTAAGGAATTTAAAAATAATTGGCATATTTACTAGATTATCTGTAAGAGATAAAAAAAATAAATATCTTAAACTTATACCTCATGCATGGGAGTTAATCGAATACAGAACTCTGAATAATCCAATATTCAAAGACTTAAATTACCTTTTAAGTAAAAACTTTGATAGAAAAATTAGAAAGTCTTATGAAAATTAAAACTGCCCTAATACTCTGTGCTGGATTTGGAAAAAGAGTACAACCGATAACAGACAGTTTGCCTAAGCCATTAATAGTTTATAAAAATGAAACCTTATTAGAAAATACAATTAATTTTCTTATAAAAATAAAAATCGAAAAAATTAAAATTAATGTCTTTTATTTAAAAGAAAAGATCATAGATTTTATTGATAGTAAAAATTTCGCATTAAATATTGAAATTGTAGATGATGGTGAGACAATCTTAGGAACAGGAGGCGGTACTCTAAGTCTTATAAATAAATCTAATGAGGACGATGTTCTAGTAATCAATCCAGATACAATTTGGAATAATAGTTATATCAACTCAATTGAAGCAATGGAAAAAATTTACTTTGAAAGAAAAATGAAAAACATTTTATTAATTGTAAATAACTCTACATGTTTTGATAAAAGATTTAATGGAGATTTTGAGATAAAAAATAATATCCTTCTAAAGGAAAAAATAAATAATTTTAAATATACTGGATGTCAAATATTTAATAAGGACTTAATATCTCATAAACAATTAAATTATTTTCCTATATCTGAAATATGGGACACACTCCTGAGAGAAAGTAAATTATACGGTTATGAGCATAAAGGTGAATTCAAGCATTTAACTGATTTTGAAATATACGAAAAATTATTTATTTAGAAAACTAAAAGATCTTTTGCTCTATCCTTATCTAAATATCTTACCTTCTTAATGTTTCCTTTTTCAGTTTCAATCAATAAAGGATTACCAGTTGGTATTTCTAAGCTCGAAATCTTTTTATTATCCAAATTAAATAAGTATTTGCATAATGATCTTATTGAATTTCCATGAGCTGATACAATAATGTTTTTATCTAATTTAGGTTCAATATTTTTTTTGTAAAAAGGTATTACTCTTTCATAAGTATTTTTTAAAGATTCTGTATCTGGAATTTTATCTTTCGGAACATTTTTATATATATCAATATTTAAAGGATGATATGGGCTTGTTTTTTTAAGCGGCTCTGGTGGGTGATCCCAAGATCTCCTAAAAGTATGAATTTTTTCTTCTCCATAAAGTTTTTTCATTTCGTCTTTATTTAAACCTGTTAAAGCACCATAGTGCCTCTCGTTTAATTCCCAAGCATTAACAACATCTTGATCTTTAATTCTCATTGTATTGAGTATTAAATTTAGTGTCTCAATCGATCTTGTCTGCAAGGATGTATAAAAATAGGATAATTCAAGGTTCAATTTCTTAATTAATTCTCCTGCCTTACAAGCCTCTAGTTTGCCATTAGCAGCTAAACCCACATCCACCCAGCCAGTAAAACGGTTTTCAAGGTTCCATTCACTTTGTCCGTGTCTAACAAGTATTAAATTATTCATAAATTTACCATAAATATAAATTAAATTAGATTGACATAAAGCTAAATCTTTTTAATTTGTTAAAATGAGTTCATTTGAAGATAGAAAAAAAAGTTTTGAAAAGAAATTTGCTCACGATCAAGAGCTTCAATTCAAAGTTAGTGCTAGACGAAATAAATATTTGGGAGAATGGGTATCTCAAATATTAAGTTTTAATTCAGATCAAGAAAAAGAGTACATTCAATCAGTAATAAAAGCAGATTTTGCTGAAGCAGGAGATCAAGATGTTTTTCGAAAAATTAAAGAGGATTTGAAAGAAAAAAACATCTCAGATGAAGATCTACGAAAAAAAATGGACGAATTAAATGAAAAAGCAAAAACTGATTTTAATTAGTTTTTTTTTTCTCTTATTTAATAATATTCACTCAGTTTCTTCAGACCATAATTATTTTTTAATTTTTGGCAAGGCAAAAATTATAGATGGCGATACACTCAAAATTAACAATAAGAAAATTCGTTTTAGTGGAATTGATGCCCCTGAAAGCTATTTTTTTGGAAAAAAACAATTATGTGTTCTAAATAATGTCAAAATTCTATGTGGAAAGCTATCCAAAGAAAAACTTATTGAAAAAATTGGAAATCAGATTGTTAATTGTCGAATAGAAAAAAATAAAGATCAATATAGTAGGTTAATTGGAGAATGTTTTGTAAAAAGTAAAAGTCTCTCAGTTTTTATGGTCAAAAATGGTTATGCATTTGATTATCCTAAATATTCAAATGGAAAATTTAGAAAACACCAGATTTATGCAAAAAAATTTTCCTTGGGTTTATGGCAAATGCAATTCGAATATCCTTGGATATGGAGAAAAAAAAATAGATAATATTAAAAATGATTCGAAACAAAAATATATATTTATTTTTAATCTTTTTTATAGTTTCTTCTTGCTCCTCAATTCCTAAAAATACTGCTGATGGCTGTTCAATTTTTTCAGAAAGATATCTTTGGTATAAACATGCTAAAAAAGCTGAAGAAAAATGGGGCACTCCTATTAATTTGCAACTTGCTATAATTAAAATGGAGTCAGATTTTGATTGGTTGGCAAAACCACCTAGACAAAAATTATTTAAAGTTATTCCTTATAAAAGACCGTCAAGTTCTTTTGGTTATTCTCAAGCAGTCAGAGGAACCTGGAAGCAATACAAAGAGGAAACAGGAAACAAGTATGCTACTAGGACAAGATTTAGAGATAGTGTAGATTTTATTGGTTGGTATACAAACAAAACAGAAAAGATCCTAAAAATCCCAAAAAATGATGCTTTTAAACAATATGTTGCTTATCATGAGGGTTGGGGAAATTACAAAAATTATAAAAAGAATCAAAAAATTATTCTTTTAGCAAAAAAAGTTGAAAATCAGTCTAAGAAATACAAGGCACAGCTTAACAATTGTCGAAAATCACTTACTACTAAAAAATATATTATATTTTAGTTTAATTGTTTTTTAAGTTCTATATCAACTGCATCAATTCTCTTCGTATTTTTCGCTAAAGTTAAATACATCGTCGGAGTTACATACAAAGTGAAGAATGTAGAAATTATCATTCCACCAAGTATAGTTGCACCTACAGCAAGTCTCGAACCTTCTCCAGCCCCTGGGCCAATATTCCCAATAACTAAAGGCAACATCGCAATCATTGTACTTAGGGATGTCATTATAATTGGTCTAAATCTTAAACTGCAGGCTTCTTTTACTGCTTTTTCAATTTCTTTACCTTTAGTTCTTAATTGATTTGCGTAATCAACTATAAGAATACTATTTTTTGTTGAAATACCAATGAGTATTACCAAGGCTATTTGTGAAAATATATTTATTGATGAATTTAAGAATAGAATAAATATTAACCCTCCAAATACTGCAAGAGGAACAGTTAATATAATTATAAATGGGTGGATAAACGAATTAAAAGTAGCTGACATTACAAGATAAGCAGTCAACAATGCTAAAGCAAATATAATATAAAGTTCATTACTTGTTTCTTTTAATTCTTCTGATTTTCCTTTCCAGGTAATTTGTTTATCCGGAGCAACATTTGTCATCGTTTCCTCTAAATAATTAATTGCTTCAGCTAAAGTATAGCCTTCACTTATGTTAGCGGATATTGTTACAGCACGTTGTCTGTTATATCTTGACAACTTACTTGCTGTTCCTTTCTCATTAAACTCAACAAGATTAGAGAGTGAAACTAAGTTACCAGTTTTTTCTGATCGAACAAATATTTTACTCAAACTTTCTTTATTTTTTCTATCTTCTAAATATTGTTGTAAAATAATTGGGTATTCTTTTCCAAGTTTATTAAATTTTGTGACTGTTTTACCGCCATACAAAGTTTCTAAAGTTTGACCAATTGCTTCAGTAGATATCCCTAGGTCTTTTGCTTTATTTTTGTTTATTTTAATATTTACTTCAGGTTTATTTCTTGTGTAGTCAGACTCAAGTCTTGATAAATTCCTGTTCTTTCTTAACATTCTAATAACTTGAGACTGTATTTGTTCTAGCTCTTCATAAGTATTTCCATAAATAACCATTTGAACAGGCTTATTGTAACTAGAAACTCTTATGGACTGAGGAGAAATTGGAAAAGCTAGTGTTTGAGGTACTGTAACTATTTTTCCAATTGCTTGTCTCATTATTGTTTGAGAATTCTGTTTTCTATTTTTCCAATTATCTAAAAGTGAGATAATTAAGAAGCTATTTTCAGAGCCAAAACCTGGAACTATCATTAAAAATCTATTGTATGGACTATTATCCACATCAAGCAGTGGAATAAGTCTTTTTTCCACATCCTCCGCCCTCTTTTGAGTATATTGGAATGAACTTCCTTCATCAGTAAATCCTATAACTAAGTAAACTCCACGATCTTCTAATGGTAACAATTCTTTTTTTGTATAGTTATACAAAGCCCCAGAGGCAACTATAATAAAAATTATGAACGTTATTATTGTTTTCTTCTTATTCATCCAAAATCCTAATGTCTCAGCGTAAAATTTTAAAAACCCTTGAAAAAATTTATCAAATCCTCTTGTAAGGAAATTAGATTTTTTCTTTTTATCAAGAAATTTACTACCTAGCATTGGTGAAAGTGTTAGAGCAACAAATGATGACACTACTATTGCAAATGATAGTGCTATTGCAGTTTCTTTAAATAAAGTTCCAGCAATACCTTCAATGAAAATTAAAGGCAAAAATACTGCAACCAAAATAAGAGTTGTTGCAATAATTGCAAATGTAATTTGTTTTGAGCCTTTATATGCTGCTACCAACGGTGTCTCACCATTTTCAATTCTTCTATATATTGCATCGGTCATAATAACTGAGTCATCAGTAATAATTCCAATTGCTAATATAAAACTTAATAAGACAAATATATTAATAGATAAATCAAAAATATATAAACCTAGGAATGTAGCAATTAGACTTACAGGTAAAGCTATTGCAGGGACAATAACTGCTTTTAAATTTCCTAAAAATAAATAAATTATTATTACAACAAGTATAAAAGCTATAGCTAGAGTTTTATAAACCTCATTTATTGCTTCGCCAATATAAGTAGCTCTATTAAAAGCTATTTCCAAATTTAAGTCGCCAGGTAAAGTTTTTCTAATTTCATTGATTTTTTTTTCAACATCTTTTGATAATTCAACAGTTGAAGCCCCACTTCTTGCATAAATTCCTATACCCATGGTTTTTAAATTTAATGCTCCTTTACTTTGAGCTCTAAATAAAACTTTCTCAGTGACAGGGCCTAATTCTAAATTTGCAATATCCGATAGTCTTACTATATTGTCTTTAGCCTTCTTAATTGGGAGCCCCTTAAGTTTTTCCAAATCATTGTATGATTTATCAATATTGATTGTTAAATCTATATTTTCAGCTTCAAGTGTACCTGCCGGTAGTCGAACATTTTCATTTCTTAATGATCTTTCTACTTCTTGAATAGTTAAATTATTTGCAGCTAATTTAATTGGATCTATCCATACTCTTATACTCTGTTCCCTAAGGCCACCTGTTCTTATTCGGCCAACATTTTTAATGCTAGAAAACTGATCAACTAAATATCGTTCTGCATAATCTCCAAGCTCAAGATCACTCCAGGTTTCTGAGGATAAGGCAAGCCACATTGTAGTTGTAAAACCCGCAGATTGTTTAAGTATTCTTGGGGCCTCAGACTCAGCTGGTAATCTTCCGACAATTCTTGCAACTCTCTCTCTCACATCGTTTGCCGCATTATCAAGGTCAATATCAGTATCAAATTCGATATTTATAGTACTTTTTCCATTTTCTGATTTAGCGTCTATATTTTTTATCCCCTCTGCACCACCTATAACTTCCTCTATTACTTGTGTTACCTCTTCATCAACAATAGGAGCTGAAGCTGAGGCATATTCCACTTGAACTTGAACTACGGGGGGTTGCAGGCCAGAGGGGAGTTCTCTCACTGGTAACTTTGAAAAAACAAAAGTTCCAAATACTACTAATATTAAGGATAGTACCCATGACAATGCAGGTCTTCTAATACTAACATCAGTTAAATACATTTAATTATTTACTTTTATCTTCTTTTTTTTCCCAACTAGACTTACTTTTTTTTTCACCATCTTTAATGGGTTCAATTTTTCCATTGGGTCTTACTTTTTTTAATCCTTCAGCAACAACTATGTCACCTTCGTTTAAACCTGTCTCTACTTCAAGATAACCTTTGTTTCTGTTACCAACTAAGACCTCAACTCTTTTAGTTACATTCTCATTGTCTACTTTATAAATATAAACCTTGTTACCTTCTAAGATTACACTTGTATCTGGTATTCCTAACGAAATTCTCTCATTATATTTTATTGTGACTTCCATTAAAGCACCAGGCAAAATCTCAAAATTTGAATTTTGCATTTTAACTCTAAGTCTTAAAGATCTATTGCTAACATCAATTTTGCTAGCTAAAGAGTCTACTATTCCGTTATAAGTTTTATCCTTATTACCAGAAAATTTTACATCAACACCAAGTCCTTTTTTTACGAACGGTGCGAATACCTCTGGAACATCAACATCAATAAATAAAGAAGAAGCGTCCTCGATATCAATTACAACAGAACTTTCCGAAACATTAATATCATCAGAAAAATTTCTTTTACCAATTACTCCGTCGAAAGGTGCAACTATAGTCCTATTTTTTAATTTTGCGATAACATCACCAGACTTAACTTTGGTATTATATTTGATTTCTTCTAGAATTTCGTATTTTTCAATATTGTATGACTGTGTTTTAATTGGAACGGCTGTTCCAAAGGTTTCAATGATATTTTGAAATTTTCTTTGTTCAACTGTTTTAACTATAATACCTGGTGGCGGTCTTTTGCTAAATTTTTTTTTAAAATGGTTTCCAATCATTGTCCTAGCAATGATCACACCTGCAATAATTAGAAAAAAAATTATTATTATTGATGTTATTTTAGTAGATCTTTTCATTTTTATATTCTTCCATACTCAGCCCATGAACCATCATAAACTGTAGGAGAATATGTATTATTTACTAGGGAATATGCAAGACCTAAAACACATGCTGTTATACCAGATCCACATGAAAAAACTCTTTTATCATCATTTAGATCAATAATTTCGCCGAACTTTTTTGAAATCTCACTTACACTTTTAAAAGTATTGTCTGAGCTATTTATAATTTCTTTAAATGGAAGACATACAGAGTTTGGAATAGATCCACTTCTCACATTCTTCCTGGGATCAGGAATACTTCCATTAAATCGTTCCTTACTTCTAGCATCGATTAATGTAAATTTTTTTTTTTCAATGTTTTCATTTACTTCAATAATATTTTTTACTAAAGACCTATTCTCTGTTGCTCTGTAGGTTGACTTGTTTAAAATTGTCTTTTCATTTGTTGTTTTCCTATGTTCAATTAACCATTTTTTTAAACCACCATCTAAAACACTTACTAGGTGTTTATCATGACCAAAATAAATAAAATTGTACCAACCCCTACATGAACTTAGAACATCAGAGCTATCATAAATTACAATTCTATCGGTATTTGATATACCCATTGAAGATACGATCTCTTCCCATTTCCCTTTTGCAGGAAGCATGTGAGGTAAATCTGTATCTTGATCTGAATTCTTGTCTAAGTCAAAAAAAATTGCACCAGGAATATGATTTTTAGAGTACTCCTCTTTAGGATTTCTATCAATTCCTGGCATATGCCATGAGCAGTCAATTATTTTGACATTTCTTAAATTATTTTCTAACCAATCTGATGTAACAATTGACATTCTATCTTTTTTCTAGATACTTCTGATGATACTCTTCAGCAGTGCAGTAATTTTTCAACTCAGATAGCTTAGTTACAACTTTTCCAGATAACTTTAAATTTTCTTCGTCTATTACTTTTTGAGCAATATTTTTTTGTTCATCATTAAGGTAGAAGATCTCGCTTCTATATTGTGTTCCAAAATCAGGACCTTGAGAGTTTAGTGTAGTTGGATCATGAAATTCAAAAAATCTTTTAATTATTTGCTCGTATGTAATAACTTTAGGATCAAATTCTAATTTTACAGCTTCCGCATGATTAGTTGTTCCTGTACAAACTTCTCTATAGTTTGTATTAGGACTGTTTCCTCCACAATATCCAACCTCTGTTCTGTAGATGCCATCTAATTGTCCATATTTTTTTTCTGGACCCCAGAAACATCCCAAAGCTAAAACTGCTATTTCCATAGATTAATGTTATAATAATAATATAATCTAATCCATGTTAACTAGAAATCAATTAGGCTTTTTGTACATGTTTCTGTCTGTGTGTGCGTTTTCAATGATGGATGTACTTGTTAAGTGGTCTGAGAATTATCCTGTTGGTGAAGTTCTTTTTTTTAGAGGAATTTGCGGACTAATACCTATATTTTTTTTAATTCCAAAAGAAAACTATACAAATTTTTATAAAACAGATCGACCTAAATTACATTTCTTTAGATGTGCCGCAGGATTAATGGCAATAGTATCAGTATTTATTGCACTAAGAAATTTACCTTTGGCAACAGTTGTGAGCATCTCATTTGCTGCACCAATTTTTGCAACAATTTTATCAATTTATTTTTTGTCAGAAAAAATTGGTAAATATCGTTGGTTAGCAGTTTTTATTGGTTTTATAGGTGTAACAATTATTACACAACCAGGTATTTCGAATTTAAATTTTTATTATATTTACCCAATAATTTTTTGTTTAGGAATGTCATATGTTGCAATTGCTATCAGGCAGTTATCTACATCCGAACCAGTTTGGCTTATTTCTTTTTATTTTTCAGTAGCGATATCTATTTTAGGTTTGTTTACAATTCCATTTGGATGGGTAATGCCTACATTAATAGATTTTATTCTTTTGTGTATGATTGGTTTGCTTGGAGGTATTGCTAATTTACTACTTGGACAATCTTATAAACTTTCTGAAGTTTCTTTAGTTACTCCACTTAAGTATTTGAGCTTAGTATTTGCAATTGTATTTGGTTATTTTATTTGGAATGAAATACCATCTTATAAAACTTTATTGGGTTCATTACTTGTAGTGTTATCTTCATTAATTATATTTAGAAGAGAAATTTATTTGAAAAAACCAAACTTAATTTTTAAAAATGAGTAAACCTCCGATTTATTGGTCAAAGGCAGTAAAGTATCTTTCTAAAGATAAGATAATGAAGAAACTTATTTCTAAATACAAAGATAAAACCTTAACAACAAGAAAAGATATTTTTTTATCTCTATGTAAAAGTATAATAGGACAACAGATAAGTGTCGCTGCAGCAAATTCTGTATTTTTAAAGTTTAAAAAAGAATGTAGAGGAAAGATAAATCCAAAAGTAGTTAATGCTATTACCTCGGCTCGATTGAAAAAATGTGGTTTAAGCAGACAAAAAGTTAGAGGAATTAAAGAGTTGGCAAAAAAATTTGTAAATAAAACATTTAATCCAAGAGTTATAAAAAAAATGGGAGACGAGGAGGCAATTCTTTATTTATCTGAGTTAAGACAAATAGGTAGATGGTCTGCAGAGATGATATTACTATTTACTTACAATAGATCTAACATATGGCCCGTTCAAGATATTGGTTTACTTAGAGCTATTTCAAACAATTATAGGAAAAGCTATTTACCACCGATGAGCTATGTAAATCGATTGAAAAAGAGATTTTCTCCATATTGTTCCGTAGCTACCTGGTATTTATGGCGTTCCATTGACGATGAGCCTATACAATATTAAGTGCCTTCAACTATCTGATGATGTCTTACAGCATGGCCCTTAATAACGTCTATTGCTTCCTGATATTCAGGGGAATCATAAAATTCTATTGCCGTGTTGTAATCTGAAAATTCAACTACAGTTGTTCTAGGAGAGTTTATTCCCTCATTTGTTCTATTTTTTCCACCTCTAATTATAAATATCCCTGAGTATTTATCTGCAGCAATTTTGGCTTTTAGCGCATATTCCTGTAATCTTTCCTCACTATTAATTTTTTCCCACACACAAACTACGTAACCTTTCATAATTCTCCTTTACACCCATTGTATATTGTAATTTTTATTTATCAAATTTGTTGATTTTCTAATCCTTCAACAATAAACATTATTCTCTTAGTTGTATCATCTGCATGACTCCAAGCAGATTTATATTCAGTCGATTCATGGCATGACATAGCATCATTGTAAGTTGGAAACTCCCATATTACAGTACGCACAACGTTTGGGCCACTAAATGACTTTAATTTTCCACCTCTTACTACTGGTCTTCCCCCATAACTTTTTATTATAGGAACAGCCTTTTCCCCATATTTTTTTAAGTTCTCCTGGCTTGAGATTTCTAAGTAAAGACTTATCCAATAAGTTTTCATATTTATCCTTTTTTAATATTTTTATTTATGATACCAAATTTTTATGGCTGATAAATTAATAATTTCTTATGAAGAATATAAAAAGGTCGTCGAAAAACTTGCTTTAGAAATTGAAAAAAAATATAAGCCAACAGTATTAGTTGGCATCATGAGAGGTGCAGCTCCAATTATAGATATTTTATCTAGAATTTTTAAATTACCCACAGCTTATGTTGTAATTCAAAGTTACTCTGGTGATACGGTTCAAAATAAACAAGGGGAGCTAATATTTGCAAGAGATATAAGTGCAATTGCAACTAACGAAGATTTTAAAAAAGTACTGTTAGTAGATGATCTATCAGACACAGGACTTACCTTAAATAAAAGTATAGAGTGGCTTAAAGAATATGAACCTGTTAAGGACCACATAAGTGAAATTAAAACAGCGTGTCTTTGGAAAAAAAAATCTTCCACTTTTACACCTGATTTCTGTCCAATTTTATTAGATAATGATCCATGGATTGTTCAACCATCAGAGTATTATGATGAAATTGATATAGATGGTTTGAAAAAAAAGTATTCTAAATAAAAAAAAAGGCCAGACTAAGCTGGCCTTTAATTTTAATCTTTTGATAAAATTTCTTACTGTGGAATGTCTCCTTCTACTCCTTTAACGTAAACATTCATTCCGGCTAGCATTCCATCGTCAGCTACAGCACCTTCGGCTACAAGAATGTCTCCTTTTTGATCATAAATTGGACCAGTAAATGAGTGAGCTTTTCCTGAAGCTAAGTCTTTTTGAAGTTGTTCCACTTCTTTTACTAAGTCGCTTCCCATTGCAGAATTATATGGTGCCATTGCCACCATTCCTTCTTTTAATCCATGCCAAGTATCTTGTTGTTTCCAAGTGCCATCTCTTGCTGCAATTGATCTTTCTACATAGTAAGGCGCCCAATCATCTATAATTGAGGTTAATATTGATTTTGGAGCGAATCTTTGCATATCACTTGCTTGACCAAAAGACCAAACTCCTGCTTTTTCTGCAACTTGTACCGGAGCAGTACTGTCAGTGTGTTGCATAATTATATCTGCACCTTGATCAATCAAAGCTTGAGCTGCTTCTGATTCTTTTCCTGGATCATACCAAGTAAAAACCCAAACAATTTTTGTTTTAATATCAGGATTAACTTTTTGAGCAGCTAATGTCATTGCATTAATTCCTCTTATAACCTCAGGAATTGGAAAAGAAGCAATGTATCCGATAGTATTTGTCTTTGTCATCTTTCCAGCCATATGTCCTAATAAAGTTCTACCTTCATAAAACCTTGCGGAATATGTAGAAACATTTGAATGCTCTCTTTTGTAACCAGTTGCATGTTCAAATTTTACATTTGGAAAATCTTTAGCAACTTTGTTTGTAGGATCCATATATCCAAAACTAGTCGTAAAGATTAGGTCGTGTCCAGATTGTGCTAATTGTCTTATAACTCTTTCTGCATCAGCACCTTCAGGTACACTTTCTACATAAGTAGTTTTTATTCCCAAAGCTTCCACTGCATTTCTTCCTTCATGGTGTTGGTATGTCCATCCATGGTCTCCAGTTGGACCAACATAAACAAAACCAACTTTAAATTCTGCATTTGCATTTAAGCTAAAGCTAAGCAAAAATAATACAGAAATTAAACTTCTTAAAAATAGTTTATACATTTGATTTCCCCTTTAAATTTAATTTTGTGATACTACAAACTAGACAATATTCTAATAAAAAAAAATATTTATTTTGGAATAGCTAACATCACTTTTCCTTATAGAAGATTTGTCCCAGCGAAGTTGGTGTATTCAGTTTTATTTTTCTACTATCACGAGAAATTACAACTAAAACTATTATTGTCATGATGTAAGGTAATGCACTTAATAATTGAACTGGAATTCTTAAGCCCACTGCCTGCATATGCAATTGTAAAATTGTAATTCCGCCAAATATTAATGCACCTATAAGAACTTTAATTGGACTCCATGTTGCAAAAACTACTAAAGCTAGCGCGATCCATCCTCTGCCACCTGTCATATTCTCAATCCATTGAGGAGTGTATATTAATGACAGATATGCGCCTGCCAATCCACACATTGCACCTCCATAAAGAATGCAACTATATCTTACTAAAGTAACATTAATACCTTGATTAGAGGCGGAAGTTGGAGAATCTCCAACAGCCCTGATAATCAAACCAGTTTTAGTCTTCTTTAAAAAATAATTTGTCAAAAAAGGTAATCCAAATGCAAAATATAATATAATTGAGTGACCAAAGAATACTGGACCCAAAAACGGAATACTTTCTTTTAAATTAATGAATAATAATGGAAATTCCTTTCCTGGAATGCCGACGAAATTCTTACCTATCATTGCTGACATTCCAATACCAAAGATAGTTAGTGCAAGACCTGTTGCTACATGATTCGTAAGGAGTGATTGGGTAAGCAATCCAAAAATAAGAGATATGATTAAACCTGACAGCATAGAGCCTACTACTGCAAAAAATAAATTATCAGTCACTACCATTAAAGCAAATCCAGAGATTGCTCCAATTATCATCATTCCTTCTACCCCAAGATTTAAAACACCAGATCTTTCAGTTATTAATTCCCCAGATGCAGCAAGTATCAAAGGAACTGATGATGCCATGATGGCACCAATTAAAATACCTATAAAATTTAAATCAAAGCTCATTTTTTTTTAAACCTAAAAATTTTATTTTAAAAAATAATAAATAATCAGACCCAAGAAGAAAAAATAAAATCATTCCTTGAAAAACTTGACCTGTATATTTTGGTACTTGCAAAAATATCTGAGCTGTTTCTGCTCCTAAATAAGTTAGAGCAACAATTAGAGATGCAAAAATAATTCCAATTGGATTTAGTCTTCCTAAAAAAGCAACAATTATTGCCGTGAAGCCATAATCAGGAGAAATATTTCTATGCAATTGTCCTATTGGCCCTGTTATCTCTCCTACACCCGCAAGACCAGCACATGCTCCACTAATCATAAAAACAAAAATAATCATTGTCTTACCTTTAAACCCTGCATATTTTGCAGTTTTTAAACTTAAGCCTGAAACTTTTATTTGAAAACCTAAATAAGTTTTGTACAAAACAAGCCAACTTAAGAATACAGTGATGAGAGTAATAAATATTCCAGCATGAATTCTTAAACCGTCAAATAAAATTGGCATTCTTGCAGATTCACTAAATTGTCTTGTTTCTGGAAAATTAAAACCTTCAGGATTGCTCCAAGGACCAACTACTAAATAATCTAATAATAATTTTGCAACATAAACCAGCATTAAGCTGACTAAAATTTCATTAGTGTTAAAATAAGTTTTTAAAATTGCTGGTATCATTGCAAATAGCATCCCACCAAATGCTCCAGACAAAATAATTATTGGTAAAACATAAAATCCATCATGATTATAAAATAACAAAGCAACTCCACCGCCGACTATTCCACCAAAAATAAGCTGACCCTCTGCACCAATATTCCAGTTATTACTTTTAAAACAAAAAGATAAACCTATCGCTATTAAACAAAGTGGTGTAGCTTTTACCAAAAGTTCACTTAATCCGTATAAATCTGAAATGGGTGTAATAAAAAAAAATTTTAAAGCCTCAATAGGATTAAACCCCAAAATAAAAAAAATAATCCCACCACCAAATAATGTAAGAAAAATCGCTAAAACCGGAGTTAAAAAGTAAATTGATCGAGATACATCGTTACGCTTTTCAACTTTAATCAATTGAACCTCCTCCCATCAAAATTCCTAATTTTTCAGCCGTAACAGTATCTGCATTCATTATTTTAGATAGTTTACCTTTATAAATTACACAAATACGGTCACTTAATTTTAATAGTTCATCGTTATCAGTAGAAATTAATATTGATGATTTTCCTTGTTCATTAATTTGAATTAATGTTTCATGAATATAGTTGATCGCACCAACATCAAGACCCCATGTGGGGTTAAAACATACCAACAATTCAGGCGAAGTAATTAATTCTCTTCCAATAATTAATTTTTGAAGATTTCCGCCAGATAAAAATTGACTTTTTAATTCAACATTGTCTGTATTAACAGAAAAATTAGAAAGTATCTTTTTGGAGTGTTCTTTTATTTTTTTTTCATTCACTAAACCTTTTTCAAAAAAGTTTGATGACTTAAAATTGTTTAATGCAACATTTTCATATATCTTTAACTCAGGGACTGCAGCTTGAGAGATGCGATCTTCAGGTGAAAAAGCCATAAGGTATTCTCTTCTTTCTCTAGGATTCAACTTGCCAATTTCTTTATTTCTAAACATTATAGAAGTGCCTTTGGTAATTATTTCTCCACTCAGTATTTGAAATAATTCATTTTGTCCATTTCCTGAAATCCCAGCTATACCTAAACACTCTCCTTTTTTTAAAGAAAGGTTTAAATTATTTAAATTCGTTTCATATGGGTCGTCACTTTTAAAATTTAAATTTGAGATTTTTAAAATTTCCTTGCTATTTTTAAAATTATTAATTTTTTTTTTAATAGTATTTAAATTTTCACCTACCATTTTATTAGCTAAACTCTCAATTTTTTCATCAATTGTATTACTAACCGAAACTACTTTGCCTTTTCTCATTACGGCTACCTCATCACAAAGTGACAAAACTTCTTTTAATTTGTGAGTAATATAAATAATTAAAATTCCATCTTTAGAAAATTGTTTTAAAGAAATAAATAAATCATCGGTTTCTTGTTCAGTTAAAACTGATGTAGGTTCATCCATAATCAACACTTTTGGATTTCTAATTAAACACCTTATAATTTCTACTTTTTGTTTTTGACCTGCCGATAAATTTAGAACTGGAATATCTAGATCAATTTTAAAATTGTACTTTTTTAATATATCGTTGACCAATTCTCTTAGTTCTTCATCCTTTTTGTCACTATCGATACTTAAATTTTCAAATACAGATAAAGTTTCGAAGAGATTGAAATGTTGAAAAACCATTCCAATATTATTTTTTTTGGCATCTAGGGGAGAGTTAAGTTTAATACTTTCATTATTTAAAAAAACTTCACCATCATCAGGCTTTACTACTCCAGACAAGATTTTAACTAGCGTAGACTTTCCAGCACCATTTTCTCCCAATAAAGCGTATATTTTCCCACTTCCAAATTCCAATGATACTTTGTCATTTGCAATGCATCCTGGGTAAATTTTTGAAATTTCTGATACTTTGAGTTTTGTATTCATTAGAATCGGTTTGATAGTAATAAAAATAAAGAATTAAGTAATATAAATACATTATATTTACCTTATTTTGATGGAAAACTTATTTTTTTTTCAACTTTTAAGTTAATCTTTTGTCACATTTCAGTATTATAATAGAATAATGAAAAACAAATTCGCTATTATATTAATATCAATTCTTTTTTTTACTGCAGGCTGCCAAACTATTCAAAAAAAAACCGACGAGGTTGTAGAGAAGGAAAATCAGAAATATGGATTATTTGTCGGTGGAGAAGTTAATAAAATGAAATTAGAATTAGGAGCTCCCAGCGAAGATATGATTAATGATACTGGCAATGAAGTGTTAATTTATAAAACAAAAAAATACGGTGTACCGTGTGAAAGAAGATTTGAAGTTAATGCTGGTGGAACTATAATTGCTTTCAGTTCTAGTGGATGTTTTTAAACTTGTGGGGCGAACCCCACAAGCAAGGTTTAAATTCATTACTTAATATCAATAAGTCTTTTTTTCTTATGATCTGGTAAAATTCTTTCACAAGCAATTGTCAAAAGACCATCCTTAAGTTCAGCTCCATTTACTTTTACATCATCTGCAATAGTAAAAGATCTTGCGAATTGTCTTTGTGATATGCCCTTGTGAATTATTTCACCGTCTACATTTTGATCTTCAGACTTATTAAGCTGTTTAGTTCTTACAGTTAATATATTATCTTCAAACTCAACCTCGACATCTTTTTTATTAAAACCAGCTAACGCAACTTCAATTGAATAGTTGTCTTTGCCAGTTTTTCTTATGTTATAAGGTGGATAATTTGATTGCATTGTCATGCCACCATTACCAAGCATACTTTCAAATTGGTCAAACATATCGTCGAAACCAATAGAAAAAGGTCTTAGTGAGTTAAAGATAGATAGATCCTTACTTGTCATATTTACTCCTTTAGTTAAGCAAGTTAATTTATGTAAGCCCCAAAAGGCGACCAACATTATTCATATGGTGACTAATTATAAAATTTCAATACAAGATTATTTAAATTTTTTCTGCAATTTTTAAAGCAAAAGCATAATCAAGAGCTATTTCCTCAATAGCACCATCTCTACCAGATTTTCCTCCATGACCAGCGTTCATTTCAGTTTTTAATAATAATAAATTATTGTCTGTTTTATAGTCTCTTAGTTTTGCAGTGAATTTTGCAGGCTCATCAAACAGAACTCTATTGTCACTAAGACTAGTAGTAATTAAAATATTTGGATAATCCATTTTTTTAATATTGTTATAAGGAGCGTATGAGTAAATATAGTCAAAATGATCTTTGTTATCTTTAGCATTTCCAAATTCATCAAATTCTCCAATTGTTAATGGTAGAGAATGGTCAAGGTTAGTAGTCAAAGAGTCAACAAAAGGCACAGCCATTATTAACCCTAAAAATAGTTCAGGTGCTTCATTTACAACTGCCCCCATCAATAACCCACCTGCTGAACCACCCATTCCTATAATTTTTCCTTTAGAGGTATATTTTTTTTCAATCAAGAATTTTCCAACAGCAATATAATCTTCAAATGTATTTTTTTTGTTTAAAAGTTTTCCTTCCTTCCACCATTTCATTCCTCTTTCCATTCCCCCTCTTATATGTGCTGTAACCCAAATTATATTTCTATTAATTAAGCTTAATCGTGTTGATGAAAACCCAGGAGACATTGAATTCCCATAAGAACCATAACCATATAACAAAATATTTGACGAACCATCCAGAAGTGTATTTTTATGTCTTGTTATAGTTATTGGTACCATTCGTCCATCATGAGACGGGCATTCAATTCGTTCAACAATATAATCATCGGGGTTATGTCCAGATGGAATTTCTTGTTCTTTAACAAGTTTTTTTTCTTTTGATTTTAAATTATATAAAAAAGTCCTTCCTGGAGTTTTAGGAGATGAATATGACAAATAAACATTATCAGTATCTTTATCTTTTTGAATTAAAGATATACTTGGAACTATTACTTTCTCATCACTAAAAACTATCTCTTCCTCCTCATTTGTGTTGGGACTTCTCAAAATTATTTTTCCTAAAGCATTTGAGGTTTCAGATCTAATTATCCAATGATTTAAAAATACTAAACCTCCAATCAGTACTTCATCTTTGGCATTAACGAATGGTTTCCAGTTTTGTTCAACTAAATCATTACATCTATCAATCTTAAAATCTTCAGCATTTTCATTGGTATGTTTGTAAAAATATCCATCCCAGGAGTTTACTGAGTAAATTATACCTCTTTTTCTCTTTTGAATTAATTTAGGATTTGGATTATTTTCATCAATTTTAAAGTAATATTGTTCCGATGTATTATGATCAGAACTTGTAATCATAAAATATTTTTCATCTGAACTTAAACCTATTCCTACAGTAAAAGCCTCACTTTTTTCCTCAAATATCAACTTATCTTCTTTTACAGGAGTGCCAATTTTATGTCTGTATATTGTCCTCGGTCTATGATGTTCATCTAATTTAGAGTAAAATATAAATTTATCATCTAAACTGAATTCTATACTTCCACTCGTTTCTTCAATTTTTTCTGTAACCAATTTACCTGATTTTATATCTCTTATATAAATTGTATAATATTCAGAACCTTTTAAATCTAGAGAGTATCCTAGAAATTTGTCGTCAAAACTTACCTCAAGATCTCCTAAACCAAAATATTCTGTATTTAGTTTTTCTTTTTCAAGATCTCCATTCCATATTTCTTCAACTTTTTCTTCTCCAATTTTTCTTCTTAATTTTATTGAGTAGTTACCTTTTGTTGTGGTTTTGGTCCAATATTCGAAATTTTTATCTTTGTAGGGCAAAGACTCATCGTCTAGTTTAATTCTTCCTTTAATTTCATTAAAAATTTTTTTTCTAATTTCCTTGGTATCATTCATTTGATATTCAAAGTAATCATTCTCTTTTTCTAAATACTTTCTAACTTCTGGTAACAATTTTGAGCTATCTTTTAAAACATCTAGTATATTTGATTGATGAATCCAACTATAGTTATCCTCCCAAGTTGTGTTGTGACAAGATTTTATTTCAGGTTTCTTTTGAAGTTGTGGTATTTTCATTTAGAAAATTATTAATATATGAATATTTTTTTTATAACAGTTATAATTTTTATAATAGTTTATGTTCTTCTGACGTGGTTTGCTAGGACCTCTGCGAAGAGAATTTCAAAAATAATAAGATTAATTATAATTATATCATCAATTTTGTTAGCTTTTTTAATGGTGTACGCTGGTAGATATATTTTTTCATTACCATTTGTTTTAGCTATTTTGCCGCTAATAAAAACTAAAGCAGGAATTTCACTTTTTCAATTACTAAGACTTTGGGGCTTGTTCAGAGTTCTTAGAAACTCTGGGAGATTTAATTTTAATAATTTTAACCAGACAAATACTCAACAAAGTATGAATTTAGATGAAGCATATAAAATTTTAAATTTAGATCCCAAAAAAAAATATTCAAAAAGTGAAATCTTAAACTCATATAAAAAAATTATGAAAAAAATTCATCCTGATGTTAGCCCAGAGCTAAATAGACTAGCCTCAATTGTCAATGAAGCAAAAGAAATAGTAATCAAGAGTATATAAATCTTAAGGTATATTAATACTTTACTAAATTTTATTTTATATTAATTTTAAAGGATGATTGAATTAAAAGGTATTTTTGCTGCTTCTTTATCAATACTAAAAAATGATCTTTCTCTTGATATAGATAATACGATTAAGCATGCAGAAAACGTCATAGACATGGGCTGTCACGGTGCAGTTTTTTTTGGTAGCACAGGTCAGTCACAATTAATTTCTCTGAGTGAAAAAATACAACTAATCAATCAGCTGCCAAATAGTAAATATAAAGATAAATTTATAATAGGGACAGGCTTAAATTCACTTGCAGATAACATTAATTTGATAAAAATTTCCAAGTCTATGAATTTTAATACATTTCTTATAATGCCACCTGCATATTATAAATATGAAGACAGCGATGTAATAAATTTTTATTCAAAAATAATTGAAGAAGTTAATGATTGTAAAATTATATTGTATAATTTTGAAAAACTTTCAGGTTACAAGTTTAGTCCAGCATGTATCGAATCCTTAGTTAAAAAATTTCCAGATCAAATTGTTGGTGTCAAAGATAGTTCTTATAATTTATTTGAGACATTGAAAATTAAAAATTTTTCTATATTTCCTGGTTCTGAATCAAAATTATTAAAAGGGTTAGAATTAGGGTGTGACGGAATAATAACAGCTACTACAAATATCACTGGAACTTTGGCTAGAGAAGTTTACGACGGCTTTAAAAATAATTTAGATTTATCTTCAAACAAAAAATTATGTGATGTAAGAGGTTGTTTTGAAAAATATAATTTAATATCTGGTTTGCACACTGTTATGTCAGAAAAAAATAAAATATTTGAAAATCTTTTACCACCGTTAAAGCTTTTAGATACTAATCAAAAAAAAGAGATATTAACAAGTTTAGTTAATCTAGAATTTAAAATAGCGAATTTAAAAGCAGCATAAAATGAGTTTAGTAAGTTTTCTAAATGATTTATTTAAACAAGACGGTTTTGAACTTGTAGACTCCAATTCAAAAAAATATGTAATTGGAAATCCTAAAAAAGAAAAACCAATAGTAATTAAATTACTTGATCAAAAATTAATGCAAAAATTACTAATAAACCCAGATTTATATTTTGGAGAAGCTTATATGGATGGATCATTATTGATACAGAATGGAACGCTTACAGAATTTTTAGACTTAGCTTTCAAAAATATAGGAAGGGGAGATATAAATTTTTATGGCTCAGTCATAAAAAAAATAAAAGGAACTTTCAGATATCTTACAAATTTTAACAAAATCTTAAAATCAAAAGAAAACGTAGCCCATCATTACGATATATCTGAAAAACTTTACGATTTATTTTTAGATGAGAATAGACAATATTCCTGTGCTTATTTTAAAAACGATAATGATACATTAGAGCAAGCTCAAAATAATAAAATCCAACATATTATAAAAAAACTAAACATTCAGTCTAATCAAAAAGTTTTAGATATTGGTTCGGGATGGGGCACATTAGCATTAGCAATTGCCAAGGAGACAAATGCAAGTGTTACAGGAATAACACTCTCAGAAAATCAATTTGAGTATAGTAAGAATAAGGCAAAAGAGATGAATTTGTCCAATCAGGTAGATTTTAAACTTATTGATTATAGGCAACTAAATGAAAAATTTGACAGAATAGTAAGTGTTGGAATGTTTGAGCATGTAGGAAGAAAATTTTATAAAACATATTTTAATACTGTTTTTAAACTCTTGAACGAAAAAGGAATTGCTTTAATTCACACTATTGGTTCATCAATGCCCCCAAGAGACCCACAACCATGGATTACAAAATATATTTTTCCAGGCGGTTACACTCCAAGTTTAAGTGAAGTTGCAAAATCAATTGAAAACTCAGGTCTGATAGTCTCTGACATTGAAGTTCTAAGAATGCACTACGCACACACACTTAGAAATTGGAAAGAAAGATTTTTATCAAAAAAAGACACTGTTTTAGGTATGTTTGACGAAAAATTTTTTAGAATGTGGGAATTTTATCTAGCTAGTTGTGAAATGGCATTTAAATGGGGCGATCAGGTTGTATTTCAATTTCAGCTATCAAAGGATAATATATCTGTCCCTAATACTCGGGACTATATTTATTAAAATATTACTGATAAATAATTAAA
>CABXYN010000012.1 GCA_902516395.1 uncultured Pelagibacteraceae bacterium
TTATTGGATTTTTATTAATTCTTAAAATTGCAAAAATTAAACCTATTATTAATCCAAAAAACATTGAAGATACTAAGAGTTGAAGAGTGATAACTGCACCATTTAACAAGCTGGGGAAAATACTAATCATTAATTTTATATCCATCAGTATCCTTTGCTATATTTTATTTCTAATTTATTAATTAATTTCATACTTAGGAAAGTAAGCATTAAGTATAAGACAGCTGCTACAGAATAAAAAAATAAAGGATCTCTAGTTGAACCAGCAGCAATATAAGATTGCCTCATTATTTCTACTAATCCTGTAACAGAAATTAAAGAAGTATCTTTTAAAGTTATTTGCCAAACGTTACTGAGGTTTGGAATTGATAGCCTCAACATTTGCGGTAAAATAATTTTGTAAAATTGAATATATTTTTTTATACCCAAAACTTTTGAAGCCTCAAATTGACCTTTATCGATTGATAAAATTGCACCCCTAAAAACTTCAGTAGAATAGGCTCCAGAAATAATCCCAATTGCAAGAGCACCAGTTATAAATGCATTTATCTCAATGTAACCATCATACCCAAAGATTGAAGCCACATACATAGCAGCTCCTGTTCCACCAAAAAATAACAAGTATATTACTAATAATTCTGGAACACCTCTAATTATAGTAGTGTAACAATTTCCAACTACATTTAGTGTTTTATTTTTAGATAATTTCAAAGGAGTGAATATTAAAGCAAATACAAATCCGATTAACATTGCAGTAATAGATACAGCAACTGTCATTAGAGTTGCGAAAAACAGTTCGTCTCCCCAACCAGTATCTCCAAATGATAGAAATTCCATATAGATTGGCGACTATATATTATAGTCGCCATATCTAAAATTAATTACATAGAAGCATCAAAACCAAACCATTTAATAGCAATTCGGCTTATATGACCGTCTTTTCTAGCTTTATCAATTGCTTTGTTAAAAGCTTTTAAAAGTTTAGTGTCGTCTTTTCTTATACCTACACCAACTCCATTACCAAACGCACCACCTGAGAAAGTTGGCCCTACTAGAATAACTTCTTTGCCTGACTTTTCAGCATAGTCCGTAAATGCTACTGCTGCTGCTAAAGCAACATCACATCTACCATTAGTCAAATCAAGATTAACTTCATCTTGCGTTTTATAGGTTTTCAAATTTATTTTTCCAACGTCACCAGACTCTAAGAAATTTTGGTGAATTGTTCCAATTTGTGTACATACTGTTTTTCCAGATAAAGCCGAAGTTAAAGTTTTCATAGCTTTATTTACAGATGAACCACCTAAATTTAAATTTACTGCTTCTGGAGTTTCTATACCTTCTAGGTCAGAACCTTTCATAACAGCCAAGGATGCTACTTCGTCAGCGTATCCCTGTGAAAAATTAATTGTTTTCATTCTCTCATCAGTAATTGACATTCCAGCCATTATTGCATCAAATTTTTTTGATGTTAAAGCAGGTATCATGCCATCCCAGTCTTGCTCAACGATTTCACACTGTTGTCCTATGTATCTACAAAGTGTCCATGCTAGCTCCACTTCAAATCCAATGAGTTTACCTGAAGCATCTTTTGAATTCCAAGGTGGGTAAGCTCCTTCAGTTCCAATCTTAATTTTATCAGCATTAGAATTACTAATCAAAAATAAAGATAACAAAACAGTTAAAAATATATTTTTTATTACATTCATTATTTCCTCCATTAAAAAAATAATTATTTCATAATTTTTGAGATTTAAAAAGAAGTTTCTAATGATTTATCGATGAAGAAAAATTCCAAGAACAATCAAAACTGGGTATATAAACTCTAGATAATTTAGTGTTGCCAAAATTTTCATTAAATACGTTTAACCAATTGTCTACTTGCTTTGGTTTTTTATCTTGGCTGCCTACTTGGGCTGTAATTACTCCTTTTGGCTTTAAAATTCTTACAAGTGAATTCATATTTTTAGCAGCTAAATCGATACAGTATTGGTCATCATTTAAATCAACATATATCTGATCATACGTATCATCTTCCACTGATTTAATGCTTTCAAATGCATCTCCCCAAATACATTTTACTGAATTCTTCTCTGTTGCCTTTTCACCTATTTTGCCTAAATGCTTATCACAGACCTCAACCACTTCAGGATCTAACTCATACCAATCAATAAAACTAAAATTTTTTGAAATACATTCTCTAGCTACACCTCCGTCTCCACCGCCTATAATTGCTGCTTTTTCTTTATTAAGGTTTAAGTTAAGTCCTGAGTTTACAAAAGTCGAACTATAAAGATACTCATCTTTTTCTGCTACTTGGATTTCATTATCAATAAACAAAGCTTTTCCAAATTGTTCTAATTCCAGTATTTCAATATGTTGGCCTACTTTTGATCTAAAATTTTCAATAACATTATTAACTACATATGATTTTTTTAGACCGGGTGAACTATAATTGTCATGATAAAGATCTACTGTATCTCTATTAAATTCTTTTTTGATTATATGTGTGTGCTCTATTTCTTCTTTAATAATATCCAAGGCAACAGAAGGTGAAATTTTTGCACATGTAAAAAAATCAAAACTTATTATGCCTTTTTCAGGGAACGTATGGAAGCTAATGTGACTTTCAGCAAGAAGTGCAACTAGAGTAAATCCTTGAGGCTCAAATTTATATTTAGATATTTCTAAAACCGTTACTTTTGAAATTTTAGCAATTTTGTAAACTAATTTTTCAAAAAAAACAGGATCATACTCTTTTTTAGTGCCTATAATATCAAGCGTAATATGTTCACCAACTTTTGTAGTCATGCTAACCTCTTTTATACGTTTTACTTTTAGATAAAACTTTTTTCATTTCATTTAAACTTAAAAGTTTAGGTCGCCCTATAAAGAGAGCTTTGATATATTGTTTAGCAAGATTGTCAACTTCTTCGGCAAGTTCAAATGCATCCGCAAGACTTGGTCCAAATGCAATCTGCCCGTGATTTGCAATTAAACATGCTGATCTATTTATCAAAGCTTTAAGAATATTTTTTGATAATTCTCTTGTTCCATAAGTTGCATATTTTGCACACTTTATATCTGAGCCACCTGCTAAAGCTACCATGTAATGAAATGAAGGTATTTTCTTATTATGTGTTGACAAAGCTGTTGCATTGGTTGAATGAGAATGAACTATTGCTTTTGCATTTTTTTTTGAAATATAAATATCTTGATGAAATCTCCATTCAGATGATGGTTTTTGCTTTTTATTAAATTCACCATTTAGATTAATAAAAACAATATCTTTTTCTTTTAATGATGAATACTTTTGTCCCGAAGGAGTTATTAAGAAACCATTTTTGTATCTTAGTGAAATATTACCAGATCTTAACGCTGATAATTTTTTATCGTTAAGCATTTTAGCAAATTTAATGACTTCTTTTTTTGATGAATTCATTTTATTTAAGTATACTAATTTTTTAATTTTTATTAGATTGAATTTATGGCCTTTTTTCAACCAGATAAATTACCAAACCTGATGGTAGCTCCAAATGGTGCAAGAAAAGTCAAGAAAGATCATCCAGAAGTTCCCCTAACAATTAGCGAAACAGTTGAAGTTGCTAAAAACTGTTTTGAAGCAGGAGCAGGTGCTATTCATCTACATGTAAGAAATGATAAAGGAGAACATGTTTTGGATGCTGGACTTTATAAAGAGGCATTAAATGAATTAGAACATAAAGTTCCAAAAATGCATATTCAGGTTACTACTGAAGCAGTTGGCAAGTATTCTCCTGACGAAATGAGGAAACTTGCATATGATGTTACACCACCAGGCACATCAATTGGTACAGCTGAGTTAATACCTTCCAGAAATCCAACAGAGGAAGATATAAAATTATATAAATATTTGACAGAAGCTGGAACTAAAATACAGCATATTTTGTATAATCCGCAGGATGTAGACTTATTAGTGAAACTTTTAAATAAAGCAGAAATTCCAATTGAAGGAGCTTGGTGTTTATTTGTAATTGGTCATTACACAGGTAAAATTAGTTATCCAGAAGAAATTCCAGAGTTCTTAAGAGTAATGAAAAATAATAATGTCAATTTAGATTGGTCAATATGCGCTTTTGCAAAAGAAGAAATGAGTTGTTTGGAAAAAGCGATTAACTTAGGTGGTAAAATTAGAGTAGGATTTGAAAATTCCCTTTATATGCCAAATGGAGAAATTGCTCCGAACAATCATTCAAAAATATTAGCTGTGAATGAGATGTTCAAGTTATCGTAAAATCGTGGAATATTTTTTAAAAAGTACACCAACATCTTTATTGGATCTTGCTGAGGCTAAAATAAATCTATCTGGTCTTACCAAAATAGCTTTTGAATTAATATTTTTTAAATATTTTGATACTTCACTTAAATTCTTTGCTTTCAATATTGAGTGATTTTTTGAGGTTTTAGGCTTTATATCTGAAGATAAAATTATCATTCCTTTTTTTGAAAAATAATCGTCTAGGGTTTTATTATTTTTAAGTTTGAATTGAGGAAAAGTTTTTCCTCTATTTCTATCCTTTAGGTTGCCTAGACCTTTTCCTAGTTTAGGTTTAATTGACTGCATGCTTTTAATACCTTTGTTATCAGATTTAATATTGTCTGTTATTTGAATGGACTCAACAGCATTTACAAACTCTCCCATCCTCATAGTGGTTTCAATATATTCTTTAACATTGAGAGATCTTTCTGATTGATATGTGTTTAAAAGCGTTTCATCAAATTTATTTCTTATACAGTTGGCAATTTTCCATGCTAAATTTGATGCATCCCTAATTCCAGCACACATCCCTTGTCCCATAAATGGTGGCATTAAATGAGCAGCATCACCAGCTATAAAAACTCTACCTTTTCGCCATTTTCTAGCAATAGCAGACTCAAATGTATAAATTGTTTTTCTCTCAATAATTGCCTCGCTTTTATTTAGCCAAGGTTTTAGAAAATTCCAAATATAGTTTTCTGATAAAACATTTTTATCAGTATGATTTTTCTTAATTGCAAATTCCCATCTTCTACGTCTACCAACATTTCTACAATATGTTGCTGGTTGTTTTGGATTTGAATATTGAATTGTTCTATCTGGTAAATTATTTTTTTTCTTTTTTAATATTAAATCAACTACAGCCCATTTTTGAGTAAAACCCAAATTATCCATTTTTGTTTTCATTTGTTTTCTAGTTATTGAATTGGCACCATCACAGCCAATTACATATTTTGACCTTACGAGATACTCTTTGTGATTATTAATATTTAAATAGGATATATCCACATGATTTTTTGAATTTTGAATTTTTATAACTTCAGAATTTTGTTCAATTAAGACTTTTTTATAATTTTTTAATTTTTTTCTAAGTTTTTTTTCTAGATCAGGTTGATGAAATCTATAACTTGGATACCATCCATTATCTGTAATTTTTTTTGGTCTTGGCCAATCTAATATTACTTTATCTTTAGAATTAACGAATTTTGTACCTTTATTAATTATAGTATGTTTCAAAAATTCTTTTGTAATTCCTATTGTTTGGAATACTCTCATTATTTCGTCATCAAAATGAACTGCTCTAGGCAGAGGATAAAAGCTTTTTTCTCTATCAAGAATTAGTATTGAAAAGTCATGCATTGCTAGAAGGTTTGCTAAAGTCCCTCCCGCGGGTCCTAATCCTACTATTGTGACATCAAATTCTTTCATTGAGATTTTTAAAAATTATTTATTTTTTAAATTTGAATATAACCAAGGACAATCGATTAACAATGGAGCTTGTTTACCTTGAGATGCAGTTTCAAGTCTTTTATTTCTAAATTTCATTCTCTCATCATCTGGTAAATAAAGTCTTTCATGTCCCCAAAAACTAGGCCCCTCAAATGTTTCAATAGGTTGCCATGTATCCGGATTGATAATCCTCCCACCCCATCCATTTTCAATAAAAAAACCAGATGGCGTAATTGAATAAAATGAAGTCATATAATCATTGGTATGTCGTCCCATTGTATAAGCAATTGCGTTATCCTTGTATTGTAACAAGTCATATCCTTGACCTACATCATCTAAGTTGTTGTATTCAACCATAAAATGATGGAATCCAGTTCCACCTGAACCAAATAAAGCTAAACTATGATGTCTGCCATTAACATGAAAAAAGCATAAAGATATTGGAGTATGACTATAATCACTTATCTTGAAACCCATTACGTCTCTGTAAAAGGGAATTAAATCATCAATATTTTTAACATGTACAACTGCATGTCCCATACCAAGTGGCCCCGTCTTAAACCCTGAAATAGGCCTACCTGGTTTAAATGGATCTGTATCTAACATAGGCTTATACACAAGTTCAATACGATTTCCTTGTGGGTCTTTAAAATATATTAAATCCTCAACAAAACGTTTGTCGGCAAAAGAATTCTTTCCATGATTTACTACTATTTTATTTTCCTCTAATTTATTTGCAAAACTTTGAAGATCTTCTTTGCTCTCAACTTCCCATCCTAAAAATCCTAATCCATCTCCTTTATCACCAGTTATTGTTAATCTTTGTTTTTGGTCATCCATTCTAAAAGACAGAATTTCTTTTCCACGGTCCATCTGTTGCATACCGAGGTATTTTTGAGAATACTCTGACCAATCCTCAAATTTATCTGAATTAACTCCAATATAACTTAAAGCTTTTATTGCCATTTTACTATTATACTTAATTTGGAAGAGCCCGCTATGAAATTAGCGGGCTCGAATTTAACTATTAACCGTCTATTTTAGAAATTACTTCTCTTGCCCTTTTTAGTACTGCATCTCCATCAAGACCTTTACCTTTCATTTCTGCTAACCAGTCTGACTCAATTGGAGCTAATATTTTTTTGTATTCAGCTAATACTGAATCAGATGCAACAGTTATCTCGTGCCCTGGAGTATTTTCTACTTGAACTCTCATCTTTGCATTCTGAGTATCAATTAAATTAGATGCCCAATCGCCAAACCATTGACCTGAATGTTTATCAACACATCCTTTCGCTGCTGAAGAAAGACCATTATATTTCCCTTCATTCATTATTAATCCAAATGTAGCATTAGTAATGTTAACTTCTGTATGATATTTAGTAACATCAAATAATCTAAATGAACCAATTGCTGTGTATGGGAAAGGTGTACCATCTATAACACCTTTATTTAAGGCTTCTGAAGTTCCTGGTGCTGGTACTTTAACTCCAGTTGCTCCTAGAGTTTTAAGAATTGTTCCAGCTATTTTACTTGGAACTCTCATTTTTTTTCCTTTAAAGTCTGCAGGCTTAACTACTTTTGTATCCTTCATATGGATTTGGTATCCTGGATTAGAATGAAGTCCTATTAGTTTAATTCCTGCCATTTCTTTATCTAGATAACCTTCTTCAAAAAGAGTATTTAAAGCTCTTGATCCAGCTTTTGAAGTTTTGGTTAAGAATGGTAGTTCTACAACTGAACTTAAAGGAAATTGACCACCAATATATCCAAGAACTGTCCAAGATATATCTGCAACTCCTGAGGTTACTATATCGTATTGTTTGGGAGGACTTCCTAATACTCCTCCTGCATACATTTTTACATTTAAAGCACCATTTGAACACTTGTTAACCTTATCTGCCCAAGCAGCTAAAATCTTACTTGCTATAAATGCTTTTGGTGGCTCAAACGTTGCTAACTTTAATTCTGTAGCTGATGCCGTACTAATAATGCTTAAGGAAAAAATTCCTATAACAAAACCAATTATTTTTTTTTTCATGTTAATCCCCTCTTATAATTAAATAATTATCAGAAAGTTTAACTTGAAAATTAGATTATTTCATCCTTAATTGTATTAGATAAAGTGCCAATTTCTGTGATTTCTATTTCAACATTATCTCCTGGCTTCATAAATATTGGAGGATTTCTTTTAAACCCTACCCCTCCAGGCGTACCAGTGACTAGTACATCACCAGCTCTCCATGCCATTGCTTTGGAGACATACGAAATTAAAATTGGAATATCAAAAATAAGTTGACTTAATTTAGCGTTTTGCATTACTTCACCATTTAATCTAGTTTCAATTGTTAGATTTTTATAATCAGTAATGTCTTCAGCTAAAACCATGTGTGGACCAAAACTTCCTGTTTTTTCAAAGTTTTTACCCATTCCAAACTGTCTAGTGTGTCTCTGCCACTCTCTTACAGTACTCTCATTATAACATGAAAAACCAATTATATGTTTTAAAGCATCCTCAGGTTTTATATGTTTGCCACCTTCACCCATAATTACTGCCATCTCACCTTCAAAATCTAAACTTTGTGAAACAACGGGTCTTTGAATTGGTTGTAGGTGTGCAGTTTGACTTTCTGGAAATCGATGAAAAATTACTGGATTCTCTTCAACTGTTCTGTTGGTTTCTTTAACATGTTCACTATAATTTAAACCGACACAAATAATTTTTCCAGGATTTGGAATTAATGGTAAATATTCGATATCAGAGTCATTAATGTTGCCTGGATTATTTGATGCATAAGATTTTGCTTCTTCAATTCCTTGATTTGAAATTAAATCTTTAAGTGTATTTGAATTAGATACTTTTCCAGTTAGATCTGTAATTTTATTATTATTTATAATACCAAACTTATTTTGATCATTATATTTAAAAGAAATAAATTTCATGATTAATACTTTCTATTTTTGAGACTACTTATATGTTAATGTTTAAATAATTTGAAGCAACATTTTTATGATTTCTAAAGTCAGTAAAGTTTTTGATTATTCGGCAATAGCTTCAGGCATTGTTTTGTTTTTATTAGCTGTATTAACTTTTTGTGACGTATTTGGAAGACGATTTTTAAATTCACCAGTTACAGGTACAATAGAGTTAGTTGAAATAGGAATGGCATTAGTAGCTTTCCTTGCAATGCCAAGAGCATTTTATTTAAATGCTAATGTTTCAGCAGATTTTATAAATAATTTAAATTTAGGTATATTTAAAACGTACTTGGTAATTTTAAAATTTGTTTTAATGATATCGATTATGTCTTTAATGGCATATTCAACTACTTTGACTTCTTATAAATTTATGATTAATCAAAGAGTAACGCTTGATTTAGAACTATATTTTTATCCATTTTATTTCATATGCTCTATTGGGATGTGGTTAAGTGTTTTTGCAATAATAATATGGTTTATTAAAACTATTTATAAAAATAACTCAAAATTAGAGGAATTATAATGGGTTTAGAAGCTGTTATTAACGGAGGACTATCTTTCGCTGCTGTATTAATTTTGATGGTATTAAATGTACCAATAGGAATTGCAATGTTGGTAGTGGGTTTTACGGGTTTTGCAATGATATCAGGGTTTGACCCTGCAATATTTGTTTTAGGTACCGCTCCATTTGATGCTGTTTCAAAATATACATTATCAGTGTTACCACTATTTGTTTTAATGGGAAACCTTGCCAATAGTTCAAATTTATCAAGAAATTTATACGATGCAGCCTACGCAATAGTGGGTCACTACAAAGGTGGTTTAGCGATGTCTACAGTTGGAGCATGTGCAGGATTTGGAATGATTTGTGGATCTTCAATAGCAACAGCTGCAACAATGTCTCAAATGGCAGGCCCTGAAATGAGAAGGCATGGTTATAGCGATGCTCTTATAAGTGGCTCTATTGCTTCTGGGGGAACGCTTGGAATAATAATTCCACCAAGCGTTATTTTAGTAATATATGCGTATTTAACTGAACAATCAGTTCAAGAACTTTTTTTTGCAGCACTCGTACCAGGAATAATAGCAGTGGTACTCTATATGATTGCAATAAGAGTTTATCTTTTAATTTACCCTTCACAAGGTGGGTATGGAACCAAGATGCCTTTAAAGGAAAGAGTTGCAGCTATCTCAAAAGTTTTTCCAATATTTTTAATATTTGCAATTATGATGGGCGGACTTTATTTAGGTTTCTTCACCGCTACAGAGAGTGCAGCAGTAGGAGTAATATTAGTTTTAGTTTTTATTTTTTTTAGAGGACAATTAAAATTAAGTCTGTTGAAAGATGCTGTGTGGACAACTATTAAAACTGTTGGTTCATTATATTTAATTGTAATTGGAGCAAGTATATTTAATTACCTTATAACTGTTACACAACTACCTTTTGCTGTAGTTGATTTTATAAATTATTTAGAACTTTCTCCTTTAGGAATAATTTTAGTAATTTGTGCAATATATTTAGTGCTTGGTACTGTAATGGACTCTTTAGCAATGTTATTTTTAACTATTCCTGTATTTTATCCAGTAATTGTTGATGCTGGAATTGATCCTGTATGGTTTGGAATATTTGCGGTAATAGTAGTCGAATTTGGGTTAATCTCACCTCCCGTTGGTATGAATTTATTTGTTATTAAAAGCGTTATGCAAAAAACTCCTCTTCAAACCATATGGTTTGGAACTCTTCCTTTCTTACTGACAGATGTAATTAGACTTGCTTTAATAATAGCTTTTCCAGCAATATGTTTGTATTTGCCTAGTCTGATGAATCCATAGTCTGATTGAAATTTTTAAAATAATTAAAATAAATTAAGCCAAAAATAGCACCAACAAGGATTAAAATATATTGATAGAATTTTAAAAGAACAAATACAACAGGAAGTTCTTTGCCAGGATTTTGAGCAATAAAATTTTCAGTTCCGTCTTTATATAAATCTATCGACCCAAAAGTTGCGTACAGACCATAAATAAAAATATAAACGCATGGAATTATTGCAATTAATAATAAAATTTTATTTTTTCTTATCAATTTTATTAGATTTGCGGAAACTCCAACTGTTACTAAACCGATTAAAGATAATATTAATGGATTCATTACCATACTCCTATCATAATACTGTCATCTTTAGTATAGTCTCTTTCTTTCAAAACAAATTCGTCTGTTGCTGCAACTCTATTTTTTCTATTAGTAATTCTTTTAAGTAGAATATCTTTCATTTCCTCAATAATTTTGGAATGGTTATGAGATTGTCCCAAATCATTAAATTCGTCTGGATCATTTTTTAAGTCAAACAATTGTGGTGGAAAACCTTTATAGTAAATATACTTCCAATTTTTGTTTCTAATCATATAAGCTCTTGCATCTGATGCTCCAATATTGAGAATTTTTCTTGCTTCGTTAAATGAGTAATCTATTTCGCTAAATACACTATCTTTCCAATTAGAAACTTCATTTCCTCTAATAATTGGTAACAATGATTGTCCCTCAAGGCGATGTTTACTTACATTGCTATCTACAGAGTCTAAAAAGGTAGGTAGTAAGTCTATAGCTTCCATAAATCTTTTTTCTCTTACTCCCCTATTATTGTCTGACAAATTGCTTGGATCATAAATTATCATCGGAACTTTAACAATTTGTTCATGAAAAAGCTCTTTTTCTCCTAGCCAATGATCGCCCTGATAGTCACCATGATCTGATGTAAAAACTATCATTGTATTCTTCATATAATTTTTTTCTTCAAGAAAATTAAATAGTCTTCCAAGATTATCATCTATTTGTTTTATTAATCCCATGTATCCTGAAAGAACAGTGTTTCTCACTTCTTCTCTTGAAAAAGTCTTTGAAATATTATTTTCCATGAAAGCTTTGTAGACTGGATGATCTATTTCCTTTTCAGTATTACTTCGATGAACTGGGTAAAATTGATTTGAGGAGTACATATTGTGATAAGGAGCAGGAGCAATGTATGGCCAATGAGGTTTAATAAATGATAAATGTAAAAACCAAGGTTCCTCTCCACATTCTTGAATAAATTCCATTGATCTATTTGTCATAAATGCAGTTTCAGAATGTTCCTCTTTAACTCTTGCTGGTTTATTTGAATTTCTTAACCTCCACCCGCTCAAAATATTTCCATTTTCATCCTCTGATGAATTTGCCCAACTATCCCAAGGATTATCACCCTCATATCCAAGTTTATTGAGCCAGTCATTGTAAGATAGTTTTTTAGTTGAATTTTTAATGTGGTTATTAGGGTGAAGTCCGTCATCTCTTTCATAAGGATCAAATCCTGGTTCACTAACCGTCAGACCTATTTCTGTATCTTTTGAAATACCAAGTCTATTCATTCCATCTATATCGGGTCTCATATGTGTTTTACCAACAACTCCAGTCCTAATTCCAGATTGTCTCAAATAATCTCCAATAGTTAGTTCACCGATTGGCAAAGGTATTTGGTTCCAAGTTGATCCATGGCTAAATACTGTTCTTCCGGTATAATAGGATGCTCTTGATGGGCCACAAACAGGGGCTTGGACATAAGCAGACTCAAACAAAACTCCTTTTTTTGCTAAACCGTCTATGTGAGGTGTTTTAAGGTGCGGATGACCATAACAAGAAAGATAATCAAATCTTAGTTGATCAGCCATTATAAATAAAATATTTTTAACTTTATTCATTATCTATTAAACATTTGTTTTAAACCCACAGTTGATGCCTGGCATATACCTTTCTCTGTAATTAAACCTGTTACATATTTTGCTGGAGTTATGTCAAATGCTAAATTCATCGATTTACTGTTTTCGGGATAAATTAAAACTTTCTTGATATTATTTTTATCGTCTTTTCCTTCTATATAGGATAGTTCCGCAGAATTTCTTTCTTCAATAGGTATCTTATTATAATCTTTAGTTTCCCAATCAATTGTGGAGCTTGGTAAAGCCACATAAAAGGGAACATTATTATCATGTGCTGCCAATGCCTTCAAATATGTACCAATTTTATTGCATACATCTCCGGTTGATAGAGTTCTATCTGTTCCAACAATGCACATATCAACCTCTCCTCTTTGCATTAAAATACCACCAGTATTATCTGTAATAATTGTATTTGGTATACCCTCTTCGTTCAATTCAAACGAAGTTAAATTTGCCCCTTGATTTCTTGGTCTTGTTTCATCGACCCATACATGAATTGGTATTCCTTTTTTATGTGCTTGATAAATTGGTGAGGTTGCTGTTCCCCAGTCTATAGTTGCTAACCACCCTGCATTACAGTGAGTTAAGATATTAACAGTTTTATTATTTTTATTATAAATTTCTTCAATTATTTTTAGTCCATTAAATCCTATATTCTCACAAAAGTTGACATCTTCATCACATATTAATTTTGCTTCTTTTAATGCTACATCCAATAATTCATCAGGCTTCACAAATGATAATTTATTATTCATTCTATGAATTGCCCATTGCAAGTTTATAGCTGTAGGTCTTGAATTAACTAATTCTTCTGAACTTTTTTTAATGAAATCTAAATTTTTATTTTCTTGTATTGCCAATACTATTCCATAAGCAGCAGCTCCACCAATAAGAGGTGCACCTCTTACCTCCATAGTTTTTATTGCTTTTACCGCATCTTTTATTGTCTTTAAATCTTTAATAATAAAATGATGTGGAAGTTTGGTTTGATCAATTATTTTTACTACATTATTTTCATACCAAATTGTTCTATATTTTTTTCCATTTATTCTCATTTAATTACTCCAAACCACAGGAAACCAGTCTTTTCTCATTTTATCTCCTGGTTTTAAATCTATTCCTACAAAAGGTGGGGAAGTTTCCCCTTTTCTATCAATGTATCTTACATCATCTCCAATAAATCTTGCAGAAAAAGCTTTACGACTTTTTTTGTCACTATTTCCTGAAGATGAATGTAAAGCTTTAAAATTAAATAATATTGCATCTCCCATATCCATCTCTGTACTAAAAATATTATTTTTATCTATATTTGGAATGTCCATAAAATTCTTGTTATTTTTATACCAAAACGAGTCATTTGACCATTTAGTAGGTCTTACTAACATTGGTAACTTGTGGGATCCTTTTAAAACTTTTAGAGAGTTATCTTTTGATACACTATCTAATGGTATCCAGAAACTTCCTGTATCATTTCCGTCTACGCAATAATATGGAAGATCTTGATGCCATGGAGTTTCTTTTTTTGTGCCAGGTTCCTTTAAGAAAATGTGCTCATGGAATACCTGAATTATATTAGATTGAGTTGATTGAGCAACAATTTCTGCGGCTGGTGAATTAAAAATAAAATCTTTAAATTCATCTATTCTTTGCCAATTACAATAGTCCTCAAAAAATCTTCCTCCATTTTGTTTTGAAACATTTTCTCTTCCATGAGAACTTGGGTTATTTAATACTTTTTTAAATCCCTTACTAAGTTTTTCAATCCAAGGTAAAAAAGCTTTTTTGATTAAAATTACGCCGTCTTTTTTATAATCTAGAATTTGCTTATCAGTTAATTTTAAAGTCACTTGTTTAAAACTCTACCGGCTACTGTTTTTAGTTTATCTTTTGTTTTTTGTGATCTTTTTTCTGGAGCAGTAATTATAGCAACATCTAAACAATTATTTGTTGGATCATCAGGATCAATATGAGTTTCAAAATTATCAATTAGATTTTTAATCATGCTTTTTGCTTTAGAAGCATTATCTAATAATACTTTTATTACTTTTTGGACATCAACATTTTCATGATCTGGATGCCAACAATCATAATCGGTCACCATTGAAACAGATGCATATCTAATTTCTGCTTCTCTTGCTAATTTAGCTTCAGGCATATTTGTCATTCCGATCACATCGGCTTTCCATGATCTGTAAAGATTCGACTCAGCTAAAGTTGAAAATTGTGGACCTTCCATTACAACGTAAGTTCCTCCCATTTGATAATCTATTCCTTCTTTTTTTATTGCATGCTCGCATGCATTCATTAAGCCTTTAGAGGTTGGGTGTGCCATTGATACATGAGCAACTATTTCCTCATCAAAAAAGCTTTTATTTCGAGCAAATGTTCTGTCTATAAATTGATCAACAATAACAAATTTACCGGGAGGCAAATTTTCTTTCAAAGAACCTACAGCAGATACAGATACAACATCTGTTACACCCAATTGTTTTAATGAGTCAATGTTTGCTCTAAAATTTATGTTTGATGGTGAAATAAAGTGTCCTTTACCGTGTCTTGGTAAAAAATAAACTTCTTTATTTTTATAAATTGCTTTTAAAATCTTATCTGATGGTTTTCCCCAAGGAGTGTTTAAATCTAATAATTCTCTGTCTTTAAACTCCTCAACATCGTAAAGACCACTTCCACCAATTATTGCTAATTTATTATTTGCCATGTAAAAAGTAATTATATCTGAATTATAAATAACTATTATGGATTTAAAAGATTATATTCGCTCAATTAAAGATTATCCTAAAAAAGGTATTTTATTTAGAGATATAACCACATTAATAAAGAATGAGACTGCTTTTGAGGAGTCAATAAATCAAATTGTTGAGAGATCCAAAAAATTTAAAATAGATAAAATTGCTGCAATTGAATCACGTGGTTTTGTGTTTGCATCTGCTGTTTCTTACATTTTAAAAAAACCATTCATAATGTTAAGAAAAAAAAATAAACTACCCGCTGATGTGCATTCAGTTGATTTTGAGCTTGAATATGGAACAGCAACAATAGAAGTTCATAAAGACTCAATTTCAGAAAATGACTCTGTTCTTATAATAGATGATTTGATAGCGACAGGAGGAACTGCTGAAGCTGCAGCAAAACTCGTAGAGATTTCTAAAGGAAATATTGCAGCCTTTATATTTGTCATAAATCTTTTTGATTTAGGTGGCTGTGATAATCTTCTAAAAAAAGGTTACAAAGTTGAAAATTTGATGGATTTTCCTGGCCATTAATTTGGTAGCGGGAAGTGGGATCGAACCACTGACCTCGGGCTTATGAGTCCCGCGCTCTAACCAACTGAGCTACCCCGCCATAAATTCTTGAAAGTTATAATAGAAATTTTATATAACGCAATCAACTATTAAAAATTTAAGTTTTTTTAACTCCTGTTGGGTGTGGAATTCCTTCAATAACTAATTTTGGTTCAACACTTACATCGATTAATTTAGGACGATTGTCTAAGTAAGACTTTATACTTTCAATGGACATCATATCTTCTAAAAATTTTTCTAACCTTGGAAATTTTTTTATTATTGAGGGATCAAGCATTTTAGATAAATCTAAATGATGAAACGCAACAAAATCACATGCTCTAGGCTCATCATAGATAAAAAATTTTTTATCATTATTATTCATGGCTTTTTCAAAATCTTCAAATCTTGACAATAAAAACGGCATCATGTCATCTTTTTTCTTTATAAATTTCTCTCCTGTTGCAAAATTTACCGTTGGGTTAAGTGGCATAAAAAGTTCTTGTGCACTTTGCATAATAGCATTTGCTTTAGCATTTAATATTGGATCAGTAATATTAATACCTGCTAAATTTTCAATAAATGTCATGATTGCCATGCTTTGACAAATCTCATGCTTCTTATCTATAACTAACATAGGCAATTGTTTAAATGGGATATTAGGTTTTACCTCAGACCAATCCTTACCGTAATAATCCCATGACATAACGTCTTCAAACTCAATATTAGTATAATGAAATAATAATCTAGGAGCTTCTGCTAGTGCTCTCATTTTAAAATATATTAATTCTAATTTATGTGTCACTTAAATTTACGAGGCTATAAACTTTATTAAGTAATAAAGTATACCTGTAATTATTGTTGCATAAACAAAGCCTACAACAAACAATTTGATGATTATTTTGTTATCATCATATTTTGATTTTAAATATACATAAATGAGAGTGTAAATTCCCACTATTGCAATACTTAATAATATATCTGTTGAATTCATAGATTTTTTTATTATTCTAATTTAATCCAATAATATTACTTATTCAATTGATAATAGAATAATTTTAGATTGTCTTATATTTCTCAAATAATAAACTGTTGTTATTAAAAATATAGAGAGAGGAAAAAAAATGATTAAATTTAAATCGATTAACAAAGCTTTTATGAGTTTTGTGTTAGTTATTTCATTTTTAGTATCTTCAACAGCAGCATTTGCAGAAATAGTAGGTAGACTTTCAGTTCATTGGAGTCCTAAACACCATAGTGCAAAACACGCTCAAATTTTTGCTGATGAAGTTAATAAAAGAGCAAATGGAAAATTAAAAATTGAAGTTTATCCATCTAAGCAACTTTTTGGAATTAGAGAAGTCATGGGTGCTGTAACTTCAGGTGCAGTTGAGTTAGGGGGAATTGTTGGTGTTGTAAGTTTTCCACCAATAAATAAAAACTTTAATGTTGCATCTTTCCCAGGCTTATTTAATTCTTGGGAACAACAAAGAGGTTTTTTCCAAAACTCTTCTAAAGGAAAAGAAATTTGGGGAGAATTAACTAAAAAAACTAATTCAACTTTAGTAATGTACAATCCAGTTGGACCAGTCATGTCAATTTCAAGTGCTAGAGAGTTAACTGGTATTGATGCTATGAAAGGTTTAAAAGCGAGAAGATTACTTAAAAGTGAAGAGCCTATGTGGGATGCTCTTGGTGCAAATCGTGTATCTTTAAAAACAGGTGAAGTATACAATGCTTTGCAGTCTGGAATGATTGATACGATAAATAGCCCTCCAGGAAGTATAAAAGCTTATAGCTGGTGGGAATTTTTAAAATACGCTCAAAAACCATACCAATATTATGCTGATGCATACATAATGGCTAACTCTACTTGGTTTAATAGTTTACCAGCAGACTTACAAAAAATAATTATGGATGTTGGTAAAGAAGTTGGAACACTTTCAACAGACAGAATTATGGATCATGGTGAAACTGTTCTTAAAGAATTCCAAGACAGAGGTGGTGTTGTAACTACTCTTTCAGGAGCTGAAAAAGCAAAATTTGATAAGCTCATGAAGGATAAGGTTATGCCTGCAATGGCTAAAATGATCGACTCTGATGCTTTAAAAGCAGCGCAAGAGTACGCAAAAAGTAATTAGAATAAGTAAATTGCTTAATCTAATAAAATGAAAGCGTTGCGAGCAGTTAATAATTTTTTGGCTTCGGCTTCATTAGCTCTCGCAATGTTAATCATTTTTATTATGGTTGCTGCACTATTTTTAAGTGCAGCTACAAGATTTATAACTGGAACTGGATTTGCTTGGTTTATAGAACTACCACCTGTTTTAGTTAGTTGGTTAGTATTTCCATTATTAGGCCCCCTCTTAAAAAAAGGACAACATATTAAAGTTGATTTTTTAACTCCAATGCTTTCAAAAAAAAATAAAGAAATTTTGTTTTTAATTGTAAATATAATTGCCCTTTTGTCAGCATGTGTTTTCTTTAAGGCTGGTCTTGATGCAACAATGATGTATTTCAATTTAGGTCAAGTCATGGAAATTGAGATTAGCATTCCAATATGGTGGATGTTTTTAGCATTCCCTGTTGGTTTTTTAATATTAGCTCTTACTTCATTAGAGTTATTATTCGATAATATTATAAATTTAATAAGAAATTAAATGTTTGCATTGGCATCTATACTATCATTAGTAGCTTTAACAATTTCTGTTCCAATTTTTTTAGTATTTGGTTTGGGCAGTTCTATAGCTGCTATTGGTGGATTAAATCTCCCTTGGTCTGTCTTAATTCAAGTGTCTTTTGGAGCTTTAACAAAACATGTCCTTATAGCTGTGCCATTGTTTATTTTTAGTGGAATGGCGATGCTTAAAGGTGGAGCGGCACTTAGACTTGTAAAATTTGCAACAACTTTAGTTGGACATTGGCCAGGAGGGTTAGGTGTGGCAATGGTTATTGCGATGGGATTCTTTGCAGCATTCTGTGGATCTATATTAGCCGCAATTACAGCTGTAGGAACAATCATGATGCCCAAAATGATTGAGCAGGGCTACCCTACTCCATTTGTTGTGGTGCTAGCTGCATCAGCTGCTTTACTTGAAGCTTTAATTCCTCCATCAAATGCTGCTATTTTATTTAGCGCACTTACATATGTCCCTGTCTCTAAAACATTTGCAGCTGGTGTAATACCAGGAATTATACTTTTAGTTTTAATGGTTCTATTAGTTTTATTTAAATGTAGACATATAAGAGCTGACAGAAAGGCAACTTTTATAGAAAGATTAAGTTCTTTTGTTGCAGCACTTCCAGCTTTAATAACTCCAATTATAATTTTAGGTGGAATATATGCAGGTTTTTTAACACCATCAGAGTCTGCAGCAATTGCTGGGGTTTATGCTGTAGCGATAGGATTTTTAATTTATAGAGAGTTAACTTTTTCATCTCTATTAAGTTGTTTGAAAGATACCGCTATCATTACAGCTGTTATATTTTCAATTATTGCGACCGCAACTTTTTTAAGTGTTGTGCTTACATATACTCAAGCCCCTCAAAAGATTATAACTTATTTTACAGATATGGGAGTAAGTGTGAATTTATTCTGGATAATGTTAGGAACAATATGTTTAATTTTAGGAACATTTATAGAAATAGTTCCAGTGTTTTATTTAACTGTTCCAATATTTGCAGCTCTAACATTATCTTTTGATCAAAGCTTACTTCATTTATACGTAGTATTTGTTGCTTTTGCTGGGATAGGAATGATTACTCCGCCAGTTTGTGTGGGAATTTATACTGCTGCTGGGGTTATAAAAGAAAACCCGGCCAATGCGTTTAAAGAGGTACCATTATTTACGATTGTTGGAATTATTTATGGGATATTGATGATATTATTTCCGATATTTTCCACTTGGTTGCCAAGTTTACTTTAAAGATCTTATCTATTTTGTTTAATTTCTACTTCACAAATTCTTCTTGCCTCTTGTGGGCTCATATCTTTTTTTAATTTACTTTTCGCAAGAACGCAGGCTGACACAGATTTTTGAAGACTAAATTCCTCATATTTACCTACACTAAAATAAAGAAAAATAATTGCTGCCCCCAAAAATAACAACAATTTATAATTTTTATACATTAAAAAGGTTGTTGCTCTGGTAATGAAATATTTAAATGATAGTTTGGTTCATCTCTTTGCTTTTTAAGAGCTGGAATTATTTCTTTATAGGTTTCAAATAATCCGTTTTTAATTTCGGGTAACTGATCTTTTAAATGATGATGTAATTTTTCTAAATTATAAGCTGGAACAATTGGAAACATATGATGCACACAATGATACTCCATCTTCCAATAAAGAAAACTTATTATTGGGTTTAATTTCATATCCCTTGCTGACAATCTATGATCTTTTGTGTCTCTTGCTAAACCAGCATGTTGTGTAAAAGCAACAAGTTTGTGTAAACCTTTTCCGTAATAATGTGGTAACAATAGATACAATACTGGTAACCATGAAGAAATTAGTAGAGACCATATAATTATAGAAACCCATAATAAAAGGTAAATCCTAGAAATCAAAATAGCTCTTGGTCGTGCATTTTCAGGAATACTATCATTCATAACCTTGGTTTTAATGCCTAAAGCATGTTTTATAACCTCATAGGCAATACTTTTTTTGAAAAATACCAATTCACCAAAAGGAATTAAATTCAATATTAATTTTTTAGGAGTATCTTTTAAATTATTGTCATATTCAATTTCATGATCATAAGGATTTTTTGTTGAATATGTGTTTCCATGATGAACAAAGTGAGTAAATCTCCATCTTGTTGGTTCAAAATAAGCCATGAAAGAAGAAATATAATAAAACAACTCATTTAAAAACTTAGTTTTAAAAGCTGTCTTATGTCCGGTTTCATGCCAAATTGGATTGCAAAAACAAAAAATATTTCCATAAATATAAAACCATAGAACTGACCACCAAGTTCCCCATGTGAAATATGCTAGTAATCCTGCTAAGATTAAAAAACTAAAATAGATACTTACATGAATTAACCCCTTAAGATCTGATTTCTTTGTAAGTTCTTTTAAGACCTCTTTGTCAATGTGTGGTCTGAACCATTTTTCTAATTTAACATCCATAATCAAAGTAATTTATTATTCTATATAAATTATATAGTAATTGAGACTTAAAAAAATATTAAATTTATGAAAAAATATATTTTATTTTTTTTATCTGCATTGTTAGTAGATATAATTATAAGTAACCTTATTTTAAAAAATACAAAATATTGGGACAGTAATAGATGGGGTAAAAAATGGTGGAGGATATCTTCGTCAATTTATCATCATGATATACTTCCAAATACAGACCAAATTGAGGTATGGGGTGGACAAATAAAACAGAGACTTATTACAAACTCTTTGGGATTTAGAGATAAAGAAGTGAGAAAAATAGAAAAAGTTAATCTTCAACAAAAAAGAATTTTATTAATTGGAGACTCATTTATTGAAGGATCTGGTCTTAATTTTGAATATACTTTTGCTGGACAGTTACAAAGAGACCTGGGTAGTGATTTTGAGGTATTAAATTCAGCAGTGGGCTCTTACTCTCCAAGTATATACTACAAAAAAGTTAAATATTATATTGAAGAAGGTTATAAATTTGACCAGGCTTTAGTTTTTTTAGATGTTTCAGATATTTATGATGAAATGTTTATTAAATTTAATGAACAAGGAAATATTTTAACATATGAAGAAACAAAAGAAAGACCATTCTATAAGAAAGTTTTTTATTCAGCCGGAAGATTGTTAAGAGATAATTCTACAGTTTTTAGATTTTTATATATTTTATCTGATCGAAGTGAACTAATTAAAAATTACATAAAATTAAAAATTAAAGCATCAAAAGAACTTAAAAAAAGTTTTTTTGAAACTAAAAGAGATGATGTAATGTTTTATAGAATGACACATATAGACAGAGGATTTTGGACTTTTAATGATAAAAAATTTAACGAGATACAAGAAGGTCTTTCACAATCTGAAAAATATTTGATTAAACTTTTTGAATTACTAAAAAAAAATGAAATAAACTCAACACTTATTGTATATCCTTGGCCTACTCAAATCTTATATGGGGATGAGTATCATGAAAAGTATTGGAAATTTTTTTCAGAACAATATGAAATAAACTTCCTAAGCATTTATGATAAATTTAAGAGTAAAGATAAGAAAGATTTTATTTTTAAAAATTTTATTTACGGGGATATTCATTGGAACCTGAGTGGTACCAAAATTGTTAATGAAGCAATTTTAAGTTCTGTAAATTTTTAGTCTAGCTCAAACTTGTCTTTATAGTCCTTTCTTAAACCTTTATTTTGTTTTTCTTTGTCTAAATAACAATTACCAATTATTAATTTATCCAAATCTGTTCCCATGAAACAATTAAAAGCATCTTCAGGTGTGTTAACTATTGGTTCTCCTCTCACATTAAAAGATGTGTTTATTAGTATTGGACAACCTGTAATTTCTTTAAATTTAGAAATTAATTTATAATATTTTGGATTTGAATTTTTATGAACTGTTTGTATTCTTGCTGAGTAATCTACATGAGTAATAGCTGGAATAGACGATCTTTTTACATTTAATTTATCAATACCAAACAGTTTTTCTTCATTTTCTGACATGGTAATGCACTTTTCTTTTTTTACATTGGCAACCATTAACATGTATGGAGAATCGGAATCAATTTCAAACCAGTTGTTCAAATCATCATATAAAATAGATGGTGCAAATGGTCTAAAACTTTCTCTGTATTTTACCTTTAGATTTAAATTTTTTTGCATATTTGGGGATCTAGGATCACCTAGTATTGATCTACCTCCTAAAGCACGAGGTCCAAATTCCATCCTTCCCTGAAACCATCCAACTGCATTACCATCAGACAAATCTTTAGATGTTTTGTTAATAATTTCATCTTCGTTTAATATTTCAAAATTTGCACCTAAACGAGAGAGCTCTTTTTTAATTTGATCTTCAGAATATTCTGGTCCTAAATAAGATCCAGACATATCATCATTTTCGTTTATTACTCTTGGGTTATTTTGATCTATGTGCCACAAGGCTAGAGCGGCTCCTAAAGCTCCTCCTGCATCCCCTGCAGCAGGCTGAACCCAAATATTTTCAAATATTTTTTCTTTTAAAATCTTGCCATTGGCAACACAGTTTAAGGCTACACCGCCAGCGAGACATAAATTTTTCAAACCAAATTCTTTTTGAACTGATTTTACTAGTTTAATCATTATATCTTCAGTAACTTTTTGTATAGAAGCAGCAATATCCATGTGAAATTGAGTTAGTTTTTCAGATTTAGGGTCTCTTGGATTTTTACCAAACAGTTTATGAAATTTATTATTTGTCATGGTTAAGCCAGTAGCATAATTAAAATAACTTTGATCAAGTCTAAATGTTCCATCATCTTTAATATCAATCATTTTCAAAACTTCATTAATATAATTTGCTTTTCCATATGGTGCTAAACCCATTAATTTATATTCTCCACTGTTTACTTTGAAACCTGCATAATAAGTAAAAGCTGAATAAAGTAACCCAAGTGAATGAGGAAAATGAATTTCCTTTTTTATTTCGAGATTATTATCTTTACCAACTGCAACAGTTGTGGTTGCCCATTCACCTACTCCATCAGCAGTAATAACAACAGCTTCATTAAACGGGGATGGGAAAAAAGCACTTGCAGCATGGCTTAAATGATGGTCTGAAAAATAAATATTTTCTTTTGTTTTATTATAATTCTCATCATGGTTTTTTAATTTATTTTGAATTAAATTTTTTTGAAATAGTTTTTCTTTTATCCAAATTGGCATTGCCTTTGAAAAAGATACAAAACCTTTCGGTGCAAAGGCCACATACGTTTCTAATAATCTTTCAAATTTTAAAAATGGTTTTTCAAAAAAGATTATTTGATTAACTTCACTTAATTTTAAATTTGCATAATTTAAAACAAACTCTACGGCGTTATGTGGGTAGTTTGAGTCATGTTTAATTCTAGTAAATCTTTCCTCTTGGGCAGCAGCAATAATTTTGCCATTAATCAATATACAAGCTGCACTATCATGATAAAAAGCTGAAATTCCTAAAATTGAGCTCACTTAAAAAATTGTATAAATAAATGGTGCAACTGCTGATCCTTGGCTTAGTACAATTAAACCACCAAATAAAACTAAAACTAAAATGATTGGTAGCAACCAATATTTCTTTCTTACTTTTAAAAACTCCCAAAATTCTTTTATAAAACTCATAAATTAAAACTGATTTTTCATTTTACTTTTTGGACCTGATTTTTCAATCCAGTATGTATTTTTTTTATTAAATTTTAAATTTAGCAAGTCTTTTTTTAATAATCTCATAAATAAAGCGATAGGTGTTACCACTAAGAAAAAGATAATTCCCATTACTATTGGTGAAATAATCTTTCCTAACAGTAAACCAAATTTAAACCATATCTTATTTAGTGGATTTAATAATTTTGAATTGAGTAATCCTAATGCTAAAAAAATAATTGAAATAATTAGCGACCAGAATCTTATATACTCACCATTTAACAATGGATAAAATGAAATTATTATAAAAAATAAGAAAAATACAATTCCAAAGCTTCTATTAGTTCCAATTTTAATGTCATCTTGGTTCATGAAATTAATATATAGAATTTGGTTAGATTAAGAAGCTAAATTTATTTTTTGCTTAAATTAAACCTTTTTGAGGCTTCATATCAGCTTTCTTTATTCCAGCTACTTCGACTGGTTTTTTCATTGCATCTCTTCTAAATGGTTCACCTAGCTCCTGGTTTAAAATAACTTCTATGAATGTTGTAATTCCTTTTTTTTGATCTTCACAAGATTGTTTTATTGCTTGTGTTGTTTCTTCCATAGTTTTAACTTCAACACCTTTTAATCCACATGCATTAGCAACTTTAGCATAGCTTAATTCTGGATCTAATTCTGTCCCAATAAAATTATCATCAAACCACAAAATAGAATTTCTCTTTTCTGCTCCCCACTGATAATTTCTAAATATGACCATAGTGATTGAAGGCCATTCTTCTCTAGCACATGAACTCATTTCATTCATACTAATACCAAAAGCTCCATCTCCGGCAAATCCAATTACAGGAGTGTCAGGACATCCAATTTTTGCACCTAAGATAGACGGGAAACCGTATCCACAAGGTCCAAACAAACCTGGTGCAAGATATTTTCTAGGTTTTTCAAAAGTTGGGTAAGCATTTCCAATTGCACAATTATTACCTATATCACTTGAAATTATTGCTTCTTCGGGTATTCCTGCTTGAATTGCTCTCCAAGCTTGTCTTGGCGACATTCTGTCAGAATCTCTTTCTCTAGCTTCTTTATTCCAGACTGTTCCAGGATCATCATCTTCATGATCTAAACTTGTTAATGTTTGTAGCCAAGCAGATTTTGTCTGGTGAATTAAATTTTTTCTTTCATCTCTTCCATTATCTCCTGCTGTTGGTGATAGCTTTTCTAAAATTTGCTGTGAAACCATCTTAGCGTCTCCACAAATACCAACTGTAACTTTTTTAGTAAGACCAATTCTATCAGGATTCATATCTACCTGAATAATTTTTGCACCTTTTGGCCAATAATCAATTCCATATCCAGGTAATGTAGAAAATGGATTTAGTCTTGTTCCTAAAGCTAAAACAACATCTGCTTTTGAAATTAATTCCATTCCAGCCTTAGAACCATTATACCCTAAAGGTCCTACTGCTAAAGGATGGCTTCCTGGAAAACTATCGTTATGCTGATATCCATTACATACTGGAGCATCTAATTTTTCAGCTAAATTTTTACAATCATTAATCGCATCACCAATTACTACGCCTGCTCCAGACAGTATAACTGGGAATTTTGCGTCAGATAAAAGGTTTGCAGCTTTTTCAATTGCTTCTTTTCCCCCGCCTTGTCTTTCAAATCTTACAATAGGTGGTAACTCAATATCTATTATTTGTGTCCAGTAATCTCTTGGAACGTTTATTTGTGCGGGTGCTGAACCTCTAAATGCTTTCTCTATCACTCTATTTAATACTTCAGCCATCCTTGAAGGATCCCTCACTTCTTCTTGATAGCAAACCATATCTTTAAACAAATTCATCTGCTCTACTTCTTGAAAACCACCTTGACCCATTGTTTTATTTGCTGCTTGAGGAGTAACTAATAATAAAGGTGTATGGTTCCAGTAAGCAGTTTTAATCGGTGTAACTAATCCAGTAATTCCTGGCCCATTTTGAGCAATTACCATTGACATTTTTCCAGTTGCTCTTGTGTATCCGTCTGCGATTAAACCACCATTAGTCTCATGAGCAACATCCCAAAAAGTAATTCCTGCCTTAGGAAACAAATCAGATATTGCCATAAAAGCTGATCCTATTATTCCAAACGAGTGTTCAATTCCATGCATTTGAAGAACTTTTATAAATGCTTCCTCTGTTGTCATTTTAGTCATTGTTCAGCCTTTCTAATTTTTTTTTAATTGTCAAAGTGCCCGATTAATATATAAGATTTAGCGAATTTCAAATAAAGAAATCGTCACAATGTCGAATACTGATATAATAATACATGATGAAAAAGACAACGTTGGCGTAGTTGTTATAGAGAAAATAACCCCAGAACAAGATTGTAATTGTTGGATAATGGAAAACGATAAGTCTGTTTCAATACAATCAAAAGACGAAATACCCTTAGGTCATAAGATTGCAATGGCAGATCTAAATGAAGGTGACACTATTTTGAAATATGGACATGATATTGGAAAAGTAGTTAAAAATATTAAAAAAGGTGAACATGTTCATGTTCACAACGTAAAAACAAAAAAGTGGTAATAAATGGAAATTCCAAAGAGTTTTTTAGGATATAAAAGAGAAAATGGACGTGCTGGAACACGAAATCACGTAATTATTCTTCCTGTAGATGATATTTCAAACGCATGTGCTGAAGCTGTAGCAAATAATATAAAAGGTACAATAGCACTACCTCATTCTTACGGGAGACTTCAGTTTGGTGCAGACTTAGAACTTCATTTTAGAACAATGATTGGTACAGGAAAAAATCCAAACGTTGCAGCAGTTATAGTTGTAGGTATTGAACCCAAATGGACAAAAAGAATTGTAGATGCTATTGCAAGCACAGGAAAACCGGTTGAGGGTTTTAGTATCGAAGGTGTTGGTGATATAGACACAATTGCAAAAGTTTCAAAAAAGGCACAAGAGTTTTCAATGTGGGCATCAGAAAAGCAAAGAGAAGAATGTCCAATGAGTGATTTATGGATTTCTGTGAAATGTGGAGAGTCTGATACAACATCAGGATTAGCATCTAATCCAACTGTAGGAAATCTTATGGATAAATTAGAACCATTTGGTGTTCATTTATGTTTTGGTGAAACTTCTGAGCTCACAGGAGCTGAAACAGTTTGTGAAAAAAGAGGCAAAACACCGGAGGCTCAAGCAAAGTTTAAAAAGACATGGAATGATTATAATGATTTTATTCTTAAAGAAGCAACAGATGACTTATCAGAAAGTCAACCAACTGCAGGTAATATTGCTGGTGGATTAACTACAATTGAAGAAAAAGCATTTGGTAATTTTCAGAAAATTGGAGGATGTCAATTTATTGATGTTCTAGAGCCAGCCGAGGAACCGACAAAAGGTGCGGGATTGTACTTCATGGATACTTCTTCAGCGGCTGCTGAATGTGTTACTTTACAAGCTGCAGGGGGTTTTAATATTCACTTATTCCCAACTGGACAAGGGAATATTATAGGAAATCCTATAGAGCCTGTGATTAAATTGACAGCAAATCCTCTTACTGCAAAAACTATGAGTGAACACATTGATGTGGATGTTTCAAAAATCTTATCAAGAGAAATGAATTTAAGTCAAGCTGGAGATGAGTTAATTAAATCAACTTTAAGAGTTGCAAATGGAAGATTAACTTGTGCTGAAGCTCTTGGACATAAAGAGTTTGTTATGACTAAATTATATAGAAGTGCTTAATTATTTTTTTAATTTTGCTAATCTTTTATCATCCCAATTAGAATAAACTCTTCTAATCATTGCAGCTCCAACACCCAAAACAACAGCAAGAAGTACAGATGTTAGACCATAAAATACTGGCAAATCTCTAGAAAAGTTTAATATAAATTCACTTAGTGGTCCTAAATTATCTGTAGTATTAAGAATAGCATTTGTTATTTTCTCATCTTTAATAAAAGTATCATAAGCAATTGCTATACCAACTAATAATAATAATATTGCTAAAATAGTTTTAAATTCTGAGCTATCAATTTTTTCTCCAATTTTTTGACCAAACTGAACACCGATTATCGAACCTAAAATTAAAACAGTAACCAAAATTAAATCTATAGTTCCATAATTTAAAGCATGCAAAATTGTTACAATGGCACTTATAAATATTGTTACAAAAAGTGAAGTTCCTGGAATTAATTTTGTAGGCATTCCAATAATATAAATCATTGCTGGTACTAAAATAAAAGCACCACCTATTCCCATAATTGCAGCAATGAAACCAACTATCAAACCTATTATTATTGGTGTAAATGCACTTTCATAAAGTTGTGATTTTTTAAAACGCATCCTTAAAGGTAATCCATGTATCCAATAATGTTTATGTAATTTTTTTCTTTCGGTTATTTTTTTTCTTGCTTTATCAATTTCTGACACCCCTTGAATAAGCATAAAAGTTCCTAAAATTGCAAGGATGTACATATAAGCTAAGGAGATAACTACATTGATTTTCCCTATATCTTTGAAATATGAAAAAGTTATAATTCCTAATATTGTTCCAACAGCTCCTCCAATTACAATCATGAAACCCATTTTATAATCAAGTGTTCCTTTAAGATAATGAGTTGTAGATCCAGAGACAGAAGTTCCTAAAATATTACTAGCTTCATTGGGAACTGCATAAATAGGAGGTACTCCTAAAAAAATTAAAAAAGGTGTCATCAAAAATCCACCACCTACCCCAAACAAACCAGATAAAATTCCTACAACTAAACTCAGACCAAATATAAAAAGTAAATTAATTTCGACTTGTGCAATTGGAAGAAAATACTCCATTTAAAGTAATTATTCCTCTAGGAATACAAAGTCAATAAATATGAGTATTTTCAAATAAAATTCTGAGCAGTGCTAAGAAGAATTATTCCCCAAGCAAAGAAGATAAATAAATATAAAAATGATTTAATTATTTTACTTATTTGATTTTCAAAGAATAAAGGTAATTTTTTTAAATTATCATTTATTATTTGAAACATACTCGCGAGATACCACAAGTTGTAATAAATGCAAATAATATTTACAGTATTTAGAAAATTGTTGCTCCGAACACTTTAACTTCATCTCCCTCTTCTCCAAGAACCAATCTTCCTAGAAAGTCTCCAGGTATCTTCGTGCTAGTCTGTTTATATAAAACAGTTATGTAAAGACCTCTTCTTAGACAGCCTATAGCTTTACATCCCTCAGCTAAGGTTGAAATCAACTCATTATTTGCCCATTGTTTTCCGAGTTCAACTTCATTAGCGCCATACATCATTTGAGACGACAAATCTCGAGTAAATCCACCGTAATCTTTAATATTAGAGGACTTAACTAGGTTAGTCCACATAGGTTCTGCAATTTTAATAATTTCCTCGTCGGATTTATCTAAAAGAGCCATTTCTGATTTGTTTCAATTATGAAGCTTCTTTTTTCTTCTCGTTCTCATCTACGATATGATAAACGGGTACCTTTTCCATAGAAAACTTGCCAGTTTTAGGATCACGTCTAGAAACTGTCAAACAGTGCCAATTATCATCATCGAGCTTCATATGATCACCTCTATAATAATAACCTGGCCATCTAGTTTCCTCTCTAAACATGGTGTGTTCTGTTACACACTGAGATGTTAATGCTCTATGTTTAAGTTCCCAAGCTCTCATTAATTGATGGTAGTCCTCTGCTCCAACATTTTCTAGATCCTCTTCAAGCCATTTAAGCAATTCTAGACCTTTTTTAAGCATATTTGCATTAGTCATGTAGTTTGTTGCAATTCCTCCAACATACTCATCCATAATTCTTTGCAATCTTTGAAGGCCCTGAATTGGGGATATATAACTTGGTGAAACAGTTCCTCCAGTTATCTCATTTCTTCCAACAGTATAATTTTCAAGTGGTTTATAAACAGCTGTTTTAAAATCCTCACATTGTTTATCGCTAACTTTAATATCATCAGCTTTTTGGTCTTCAATGTATTTAACTGCTGCTTTTGCAGCTAATCGACCTTCTGTAAATGACCCTGAAGAAAATTTATGTGCACTTCCTCCAACTGTATCTCCAGCTCCAAAAAGTCCTTCGATTGTTAACATTCTATTATAACCCCAGAAATATTCTGGTGGTGATAGATCTTCTGGTCCGCTTACCCATGCGCCTGAACATGTAGCATGAGATCCCATAACATAAGGTTCAGATGTTGTTAGTTCTGGATTTGTATATTTAGGATCAATATTCTGAGATGCCCAAACAACAGCTTGGCCAACTGTCATTCCTAGAAAATTTTCCCAGCCAACAGTCTCTAAATGTGGATCCTGGAAAGCCTCTGTAGTGACCATGTGAATTGGGCCTCCACCTGCCATTGTTTCTTGAATAAATGCATGATTTCTTAAGCATGTAGGGGTTGGGTGATGATCTATATATTCGCCGACTAATTCTTTAGTTTGTTCATACCATTTCTTCTCGTAGTTTTCTCCATTAGCATTTTGAGTATAAGTTTTAAGGTGTAGGAAATATGCGCCAACAGGACCATATCCATCTTTAAATCTACATAATACAATTCTATTTTCCATTTGAGTCATTTTTGCTCCAGCTGCTATAGGGAGTGCATATGCTGAACCATTACTCCAAGGAGCATACCAAGTTCTTCCCATACCTTCTCCAACAGCTCTTGGTTTAAATATGTGAGATGCTCCACCAGCTGCAACTATAACTGTTTTTGCTCTAAAAACATGAAAATCACCTGTTCTCATATTAAACCCAACAGCTCCTCCTACTCTATTTTCTTTTTCCTCATCCATTAAAAGATGAGTGACCATTATTCTGTTATAAATTTTGTCAGCTGATTTCTTAGCAGCTTCAGCAACTATCGGCTTATAGCTTTCACCATGAATCATGATTTGCCATTTACCTTCTCTAAGGTAACGACCAGTCTTTTCATTTTTCATCATTGGTAAGCCCCACTCATCAAACATGTGAACTGTTGAGTCTACGTGACGCGCCATGTCATAACCTAAATCTTCTCTTACCATTCCCATTAAATCATTACGTGCATATCTAACATGGTCCTCCGGTTGGTTTTCACCCCATTGCATACCCATGTAGCAGTTAATTGCATACAATCCTTGGGCAACCGCACCACTTCTATCTATGTTTGCTTTTTCAACACATACAATTTTTAAATCTCTTCCCCAGTGTCTTGCCTCGAAAGCTGCACCTGTTCCAGCCATTCCACCTCCAACTACTAGAACGTCACAATCTTCGTAATGTGTTTTATGTTTAGCCATTAATAATAAACTCCCTTTTTGAAAGTTTCTTTGGGAACTGATGGTAGTTCTCCATCAATATTTAGACCCTCTGGTTCAGTGTATAATCTTTGAGAATTTATCTCTCCTTGATTTGGTTTATCTCCTTCCGCAAGTTTTGGAATAAACTTTCCCCAAGGTTTAGTTGTAATTGGAGATACAAAATCTTTTGTAGTTCCATTTCTAAATTTTATTTTCCATGAAATAGTTCCCTTTTCCTCTTCACGTCTAACTCTAACACTGTGTCCCATCGGTGCAAAATCTGCATATCCTCTTACATCGATTGCGTGATTAGGGCATGCTTTCACACAAGAATAGCACTCCCAACAAAAGTTTGGTTCAATATTCTTTGCTCTTCTTATTGTTTCATCGATATGCATTATATCTGATGGACAAATATCTACGCAGTGACCGCAGCCATCGCAACGGGTCATGTATACAAAAGTTGACATAATTTAATTTTTCTCCTTTTCAATTTTTATCATATTAATAGTGTTTTGGCTCTTCTCTTTTTATACCTAAGCCAAATTGCTCAGGTGCATCTGCTTCTGGTGGTAGATTATCTCTAGAACCATCAGCTTCAGCTAAATTTTTTTGTATCGCTGCACCAGGTTTATAAAACATATGAGCAAATTTTGACCAATACACTCCGCCAAACAAAACTAAATTTGCTGTAATAAATAATGCTAAAAAAACCATATCATCATATCTTCCAACAAGATTTAGTGATTGTAGGTAAGACCATATCAAACCAAATAAAGATGATGCTATTAATGCTAAAACAAATAAGTCAGCTTTAATCATTCTAAACCAAGGTTGTGCTTCAGAATAGACATCAACCCTTAAAAAGAACCAAAACCAAGATCCTCCTAATACAGTTAGTGCTGCTCCAATATGCCATATCATTGGCCACACTGTTGGAGTTGTAGATCCTGGAGATGTATAAAAGAATATCATTACAACTGAACCTACCCAAAAAAGTATTGTTCCGTACATGCCCATCACATGCGCCACTCTTCTTTTACCTGCACCAAGTTCTGATGTAGTAGCAATGTCGCTTGCTATAGTTTTTGAAATTACAGATATTCTCTCTCCTGTTGATAGGGTTTTTGTAGCTGATAATTTTGCTTTTTTTGCATTATTAAAGAAATACTTCACATTTTTTTTATGAATAATGTCCATAACTGTTCCAACTAGAATTAGTAAACCCATTAAAATAACAAAAGATTGCATCAAAAATGGTGGTACTGTCTCTGCTAATATTAAAAATGGATTAGTTGATATCATTGTGAATTTGTTCCTTCCGCTTAAGATTTTTAGTACACTTATTTAAATAGATCAACCGCGATATAATGACATTTCAACAGCTTATAATCGTAATTATTATTTGGTTTTACGCACATAATGTTGTTTAGAGGCAATTACGCTTCTGACACCACCTTGGGGATTATCAACGTCTCCCGATCTTCTTGGAATCAGATGAATATGACAATGATTAATTGATTGTCCTGCAGTTTTACCAGAGTTTGATCCAACATTAAATCCTTCGATTGTATTATCTTTATATTCAAGTTTTTTTTTAAGTTCTTTTAGAAGAGCATCACAAGCTAGAACTTCCTCGTTATTTAGTTCAAAATAATTTTCTACATGTCTCTTTGGAACTATTAAAGCATGGTACTTTGAAACTGGGTAAGTATCATAACTAGCGTAAGCCAATTCATTTTCTAGTTCGAAATCATTGTTGGATATATTACAAAATAAACATGGGTTATTGGGATCTCTCATTTTTTAATTAAAAATATATTTTTCTTTTTTAAATTCTTTTTCAAAAGTTTTGTACATTGAATTAAATATTTTGTTTTTCCTTCTCTTCCAATTGTTATCTACAATATAACTTGTGGAAACTAGTCCTTTGCCAGAACCAACAAGCAAGATTTCATCAAATTGATTTAATTCTTTTAGATAAATATTTTTTTTAATAATATTAAATTTTTTTTCATAAAATTTAAGGTTTGTTCCTCTATAATATTTATTTTTTGCTGAATAAATTTTATTCTTTTTAACAAATAATAAATTTGAAGTTCCAGTTTCAAATATTTTATCATTTACACATAAAGCAATGTCTTCTTTTGAAGTATTCATTTTCGATAAGTAACCTAGTATTTTTTTGTATTTTAAATTTTTATATTCAGGTTTCACTCTTTCATAGTTTACTAATTTAATACCAAATTTTTTCTTAGGTTTAACTCTGTCTCTAAGTGATATTGAAATAGTTTTTTTATTTAAAGCAACTCTAAGTAAATGATTGTAAGATTTTGTTTTATCTATATTTTCATTTATTAATTTTAATATTTTATTTTTTATTCCTTTTTCATAGATCTTATAGGCCTTTAATGATTTTATTAAATTGCCAATGTGTGTTTTAAAAAAAAGAATTTTAGGTGGCTTATTATAGATCCACATTGTTGTGAAAACTCCATCCTTATTCCATAGATCATCAAACTCAATTTCTTTAAAGTTTTTACGCTGATAAGATTTTTTTAATAAGTATTTTACCATTATTTGTCAAAAAAGATTCTGGGTGAAATTGAAATCCATATACATCATCTTGATTATTTTCGAAACCCATTGCTATATCAGATTTAGTACATCTCATAGTGATATTAAAGTTTTCATTTATAAAAGGTTCTTTTAGCTTAAGTGAGTGATACCTGCCAACTTTAAAAATTGAATTTTTTTTAAAAATAGAATGATTGCTTGTAACTTTTACAGTCGATTGAAAACCATGATAAATATTTTTTTGTTGAATAATTTTTCCATTTTCGCTGTGTAAGATCAATTGATAACCAAGACAAATACCAATAATTTTTTTTGTCCCTTTGTATTTATTATAAATCTTTATAGATGTTGGGTAATCTTTGGGTGATCCTGGTCCAGGAGAAAATACTATTGTTTTAGATTTATCCAATAATTTTTTATTTATATCATAGTAATTTGAGCAATATACTTCGTCAAATTCAGAAAATTGATGAACTACATTCCAAGTAAATGAATCTTGATGATCAATAATATAAATCATTTAAATAATTCCAAAAGTGATTTTGCTTTAATAAAGTTTTCATTGAATTCTTTCTTTGAATTACTATCCAACACAACTCCAGAGGCTGCAGATATTTCTGATCTATTTTTAAAATTTAAAATTGATCTAATAATTATATTAAACCTCATATCTTCATTAAATTTTATATACCCAAAACTCCCAGTAAAAATATTTCTATCTTCCTTTTCTTGCGAATTAAGTAATTCTAATGTTCTTATTTTAGGACAACCAATAACAGATCCACCTGGCATCATTGATTT
>CABXYN010000013.1 GCA_902516395.1 uncultured Pelagibacteraceae bacterium
AAATTCAAGTCCAGTTTTTCCTGGCATCATTATATCTAGCACTATTAAGTCAAATTTAATAATTTTAGTCTTTTCAAAAGCATCATTTGAATCTTTGGCAGTTGAAACAAGATAATTATTTTGATTTAAGTATTCTTTTACTAAATCTCGTATTCTATCATCATCATCTACAATTAATATATGAGCTTTAAAGTTTTTTCATTAATTATTTTCTTAAGCACTTTGTCGAAACTTATAACATCGTTAGAATCTGAACTTAAAAATGCATCATAAATTCTTTTCTTTTGTGCAGAAAAGATCTCATCAAATATTTTTTTTCCTTCTTCAGTTAAATATACGTGCTTTACTCTTGTATCTATTTCGTCTCTTTTAAATTCTATTGCTTTAATCTCAATTAAATCGTTAAGAACCCTATTTAAACTTTGCTTTGTTACTTTTAGCTTTCTTAATAAACTTGAAATAGTTATTCCCTCATACAATGATATAAGGTGAATTACTTTGTTATGGGCGGTTCCTAAAGCATGTTTATCTAAAACCTTTTTAGCATCAGCGACAGTTTCTCTATATCCATTGAATATTTTTTCGATATATTCTTTTAATTGATGATCTTTTAGATATAAAAGTTTTTTCATAATGGTAAGTTATATTGACATATTATATATACAAAGATATTTTTTCTAAAAAATAAATCAAATGATACCTTACGATAAAAGAGACGGAAAAATCTGGTACAATGGTGATCTTGTTGAGTGGCAGGATGCAAAGCTGCATGTCATTAGTCATGGACTACACTATGCAAGTTTAGTTTTTGAGGGTGTGAGGGTGTATGATGGTGAAATTTTTAAATTAGAAGAACATACAGATAGATTATATCATTCGGCTAAAAGAATGGATATGAACATTCCTTACACAAAAGAAGAAATAAACAAAGCTTGTAATCAGATAATAAAAATTCAAAATGTACAGAATGGTTATCTAAGACCTTTTGCTTGGAGAGGTAGTGAAATGATGGGTGTATCTGCTCAAAAAACAAAAATAAATGTAGCGGTAGCTACTTGGGAGTGGGGTGATTATTTCGATCCTAAGTTGAAAATTGAAGGCATTAAATTAAATATTTCTAATTGGAGAAGACCAGCTCCAAATACTATACCTTGGGATAGCAAAGCTGCAGGATTGTATATGATTTGTACACTTTCCAAGCATGAGGCTGAAAGACAAGGATATAGCGAGTCGTTAATGTTAGATCACGAAGACAATGTTGCAGAATCAACGAGTGCAAACATATTTTTTAAAGATAAAAATGGTGAACTTCATACTCCAATTCCAGATTCGTTCTTAAATGGTATCACGAGACAAACTGTTATTGAATTAGCAAAATCAAAAAATCTAAAAGTTCATGAAAGGAAAATTAAACCAGATGAATTAGCAAGTTTTGAAGGATGCTTTTTAACTGGGACAGCTGCTGAAATAACACCAATTTCTCAAATTGCTGAAAATAACTATAAAGTTTGTGATACTATTTTAGATTTATCAGCAAGCTATGGTAAATTAGTTAGAAAAAAAAAAGCTGCTTAATCTTTATTATCCTCAGATATCGCATGGTCGATACCTTTTCTTAAATACTCATACCCAGTATACAAAGTAAGAAAAGCAGAAAGCCACAATAAAATTATTCCAACTGTTTGAGCATTATAATCTTGAAAATTTATAATTTTATTTCCAGTTTCTCCAGTCAGCAAAACAGAAATACAAAACATTTGAAGAAAAGTTTTTACTTTTGCTAGACTTGAAACTGGAAGTTTGACACTTCCTTTAGCTAAAAATTCTCTTAAACCAGAAATTAATACCTCTCTTGTAAGTATTATTATTGCAGCAATAACCTCATAGTTTTTAATAGTGCCATCCATGACAAGCAATATTAATGCAGTAGCAACTATAATTTTATCTGCAATTGGATCTAATAATTCACCGAGTTTGGATTCCTCTTTAAACATTCTTGCTAATAATCCATCTAAGAAGTCAGTAAATGAGGCAATTACAAACAGTGCAAAAGGAATTACATCTCCATAAAACCCTGGCAAATAAAATGCAAAAACAAATACAGGAACAATTATAATTCTACCAATAGTTAGATAATTTGGAATTTTCATATATTACTCGTGGAAGTAATTATATATCTTTTTCGCAACTTTTTCCTCAACTCCTTCGACTGTTTTTATCTCATCTAAGCTTGCGGATTCAACTGCCCTTGCTGAGCCAAAGTGATTTAAAAGCGCTCTTTTTCTAATAGATCCAATCCCATCAATTTGATCAAGTAAAGACTTGCTAATACCTTTTTTTCTCCTTGCTCTGTGTGCACTTATTGCAAATCTATGAGACTCATCTCTTAATCTTTGTAAAAAAAAGAGAGTAGGATCGTTTTTTTCAAACTTATATTCTTTACCATTGTGAAAAAAGGTTTCATTACCACTATTCCTAAATTTACCTTTTGCAATTGCTATCATTGGAATATCATGTAATCCTAATTCATTAAGTGTTTCTCTGGCTACAGAGTATTGTCCTTTACCACCGTCAACTATTACTAAGTCTGGCATTGTTAAATAATTATCTTTTTCTTGAACAGCTCTTTTAAATCTTCTATTTAAAACCTCTCGCATCATACCATAATCATCTTGTTCATTTTTCTTAATTTTAATATTAAATTTTCTATACCTTTTTTTAATAAAACCCTCATCACCAAAAGTAATGAGTGCGCCAACACTATTAGTCCCTTGAATATGACTATTGTCATAAACCTCAACTAGATTAATATTATTTTCTAAATTAAATTTTTTAGAAACATTTTCAAATAGTTCCTTATTATTTTGGCTCTCATAAATTTTTCTATTTAAGCTATCTTTTGCATTTTTTAAAGCTTGATTTACAACTTTTAGTTTAGAACCTCTTTTTGCAACAGAAATGTTTATTTCTTTATTTTCTTTTTGCGAAAGTGTTTTTTCAATTAGGACTTTTTCCTTTATTTCATCACTTAAGATAATGGAGCTTGGTACACTTTTGTTTTCATAAAATTGTGAAACAAAAGAATTCAAAATTTCTTTTAGGTTATCGTCTGGGTCGTGTTTAGGAAAAAAGGCTTGGTTTCCCCAGTTTTGTTTTGATCTATAAAAAAATACTTGAATACAAGTTTTACCAGATTCTTTGTATCCAGCTATTACATCTGCCTCAACTAAATTTGCCTCATTTATTCTCTGAGATGATTGAATAATGTTTAAAGATTTAATCCTGTCTCTCAATATTGCAGCTTTTTCAAAATCTAAATCAGAACTTGCTTTTTCCATTTGACCTGATAAATTTTTTTGTATCTTCCTTGATTTACCAGATACAAATTCAATAGCACTTTCTACTGATAGTTTATAATCGTCTTTTTCAATGTATCCAACACATGGCCCAGAACATCTCTTAATTTGAAAAAGTATGCATGGTCTTTCTCTTTTTTTAAATACTGTATCATCACAAACTCTGAGCTGAAAAATTTTCTGAATCATTTTAATAGTCCAATTTGCAGATCCAGCAGAGGCAAATGGTCCAAAGTAAAAACCTTCTTTAGTTTTTTTTCCTCTATGTCGTCTAATTTGTGGCCATTTATCCTCGTTACCAATGAAAATAAATGGAAATGATTTATCGTCTCGTAAAAGTATATTGAATTTAGGTTTATATTTTTTTATTAGGTTTGCCTCTAGAAGAAGCGCTTCACTCTCATTTGAGGTACTTGTGATCTCAATTTTCCTGGTTTGAGATAGCATTCTTTCTGTTCTAATAATATGATTTTTCTCTGAAACATAACTCTTTAATCTGTTAGGTAAATTTTTTGCTTTACCAACATAAAGTATCACATTTTTTTCATTTAACATCCTGTATACACCAGGAAGTTTGGGTATAAGTGGTAGCTCTTTTTTTATTGCTTCTTTGCCTATTTCAGAACTTATCATGACTTCTTTTTTTTGAAATTTGAATACCTACGGAAGAGCAATCTTTCATAATTTCTAATTTCTCAATTTGAAGACTTATTTTATCAATTCTTTTATCTTTGAATAGTTCATCGAATACATCTTCCGCTAATGTTTCTAAAAAATTATAATGTTTATTTTTGATTAATTTTTTTATCAATCTTACAATTTTTGCATAATTTACAATTGACTTTATATCTTTATCGTCTGAAGGTTTCTTATCCTCATAATTTACTTCTATATTAAATTTTACTTTTTGAGGCTTTTCTTTTTCAAAGTCAAAATAACCAAGTTTTAAATCCAGAATAAGTTCTTTAATGATTACTTTTTTTTCGTAATTAAAAAGACTTTTGTTATTGCCAATTTTAATGATTTTAAAGTTATTTTTTTTCATTCTTTACCACCCATAATGTCGGGTGTTTGCCAATTTAAATTTTGACCACTATCTATTGCTAGCACCTGTCCAGTAATAGATATATTTTTAATGAAAAAGTCAACTGCGTTGCATATTTGCTCAACATCTACTTGTTTTTTGAGAGGTGTTGCCATGTATTGTTTTTTAAAATGTTTTTCACTTTGTCTCTTATTTTTAATTGTAGGACCAGGGGCAATTCCATTAACTCTTATTTTTGGTGCTAAGCTCATAGCGCTAGTTTTAGTAAGAGTATAAAGTCCAGTTTTACTAATGGTATATGAAAAAAAGTAGGGAGTTAGCTTAAAAACTCTTTGATCTATTATATTGATAATATTATTGTTTTTACTTTTAATATTTTTAGCAAATTCTTTTGATAGAAGTGCAGGTGTTCTAAGATTTGTTCTTAAATGTTGTCCCCAACTATCTGTATTAAAGTTTTCTAACTTATCATTTTCAAACAGAGAAGCATTATTTATTAAACAATCAAAATATTTTAATTTAGTCTTTGCAAATTTAACAATCTTATTTACATCATTTTCAACACTTAGATCTCCTTTAACTAAATAAACTTTTGTACCATTTGTAGATAATTTTTTTTTGAGTTTTTCAGCCTTTACTTTTGATTTATTAAAATGAATTACGATTTCTACTCCCTTACCTGAAAGTTTTCTAGCTATGGCAGCACCAATTCTAGTGGCTCCACCAGTAATTATGATTTTATTTGCTTCCATTTTTTTTTACCTTTTTGAGCTCTTGTTCCTGGCATTCCCATAGTTGATCTTCCCTTTGGATATATTTTATTGTTGAGGCTATATTGTTTAACCTTAGGGTTAAGTGTAACCTCCAATTCTGTACTTTCAAGTTTTCTTATTTCATCCCTTATTTTAGCCGCCTCCTCAAATTCTAAATTTGTAGCAGACTCTTTCATTTTTTTGTTTAAAGCTTTTATATGTTTTTTAAGATTACCCCCTACGTTTGCTCCAGTACCAATTTTAACATAATCTTTTTCATAGACACTTTCTAGAACATCGCTTATTTCTTTTTTTACAGTAGTTGCACTGATCTTATTTTTTTTATTATAATCAAGTTGAATATTTCTTCTTCTTTCGGTCTCTTTGATAGCTTTTTTTATACTTTTAGTTTCTTTATCAGCATACAAAATAACTTTACCGTCTAAATTTCTTGCTGCTCTTCCAATTGTTTGAATCAATGAAGTTTCTGATCTTAAAAAACCCTCTTTATCTGCATCTAATATTCCAACTAACGCACATTCTGGTATATCTAAACCCTCTCTTAATAAATTTATTCCAACTAAAACATCAAAGACACCTAACCTCAAATCCCTCATTATTTCAATTCTCTCTAGAGTATCTATATCAGAATGCAAATATCTCACTTTGATACCATTTTCGTGCAAATATTCAGTTAAATCTTCTGCCATTTTTTTAGTCAAAGTTGTTACAAGTACTCTATAATTTTTTTCTATTGTTTTGAGGCACTCGTGCATTAGGTCATCAACCTGGTTTTTTGCAGGTTTAATTTCTACTGGAGGATCAATTAATCCTGTTGGACGAATTACTTGATCTATATATTTTCCTTTGGTTTGTTCTAATTCCCATGGACCAGGTGTTGCAGATACAAAAACAGTTTGTGTCCTCATCATATCCCATTCTTCAAATTTTAATGGTCTGTTATCCATACATGATGGAAGTCTAAATCCATATTCAGCAAGAGTACTTTTTCTTGATCTATCTCCCTTAAACATTCCATTAAGTTGTGGAACTGTAACATGACATTCGTCAACGAATATTAAAGTATTATCTGGAAAATATTCAAACAGAGTAGGTGGTGGTTCACCAGGTTTTCTGCCTGATAAAAATCTTGAATAATTTTCAATTCCTGCACATGATCCTGTAGCTTCAATCATTTCAAGATCGAATTTAGTTCGTTCTTCTAACCTTTGAGCTTCAAGTAATTTATTTTGTTCCTTATGTTTTTTAAGTGTTATTTCTAGTTCTTTTTTAATATTTATTACTGCTTGTTCTATTGTAGGTTTTGGAGTTATATAGTGGCTGTTTGCATAAATTTTAATTAAATTTAATTCTCTTACTTGATCTCCTGTAAGTGGATCAAACTCCTCAATTTTTTCAAGCTTATCTCCAAATAAACTTAGTCTCCAAGCTCTATCTTCTAAATGAGAGGGAAATATTTCTAAATATTCTCCCCTTGCTCTAAATGTACCTCTATAAAAATTCTGGTCATTTCTTTTATATTGAAGTGCTACCAAAGATTTTATTATTTGTTCACGGTTGTAATCATAATTCTTTTGAAGAGTTAAAGTCATTTTACTATATGCTTCAACAGATCCTAATCCATAGATACAAGATACACTGGCAACTATAAGTACATCATCTCTTTCAAGAAGAGAACGAGTAGCAGAGTGTCTCATTCGGTCAATTTGTTCATTAATTGATGCTTCTTTTTCTATATAAGTGTCTGACCTTGGAACATATGCTTCCGGAGTGTAATAATCATAGTAAGATACAAAATACTCTACAGCATTATCTGGAAAAAAACCTTTCATCTCCCCATACAATTGAGCGGCAAGAGTTTTATTTGGCGCAAGTATTAAAGCTGGTCTGTTTGTTTCTTCAATTACCTTAGCCATTGTAAAGGTTTTGCCTGACCCAGTTACACCTAATAAAACTTGATTAAATTGGTTCTTTTTAGCACCATTAACTAAATTTTTAATTGCCTCTGGCTGATCTCCTGCTGGCTTAAAATCAGATTTAATTTTAAATTTTCTGCCACCTTCAAGTTTTCCACTTATTTTTGGATTTTTACTTTGAATATCTGTAATTAAATCTTGATATGTATTTTCCATATATTAAATAAAGTAATAGAATATAAACAATTTTCAATGAGCATAATATCAAACAGTTTAAAAAAAATTAAACCTTCACCAACAATAGCTGTTACCCAAAAAGCGAGAGAATTAAAAGCTGCTGGAAAAGATGTAATAGCGTTAGGTGCTGGTGAACCCGATTTTGATACACCAGATAATATTAAAAAAGCTGCTGTAAAAGCCATAAGAAAAGGCGATACTAAATACACCCCAGTTGATGGAACTCCTGCAATTAAAAATGCAGTTATAAAAAAATTTAAAAGAGAAAATAAACTTAATTATACCTCAGACCAAATAACTGTAGGTACAGGAGGTAAGCAAGTTTTATACAATGCATTTGTAGCAACATTAAATAAAGGAGATGAAGTTCTAATACCAGCTCCGTTTTGGGTATCTTATCCAGATATGGTTTTACTTGCTGGCGGTAAACCAAAATTTATAAAATGTGGAGAAGAAAATGGATTTAAATTAACCCCTGCCAAATTAAAAAAAGCAATCACAAAAAAAACAAAATGGATAATTTTAAATTCTCCATCTAATCCTACAGGCGCAGCTTATACAAAAAAAGAAATTATTAGTTTAGGAAAGGTTTTACTTAAAAATAAAAATGTTTTTATTTTAAGCGATGATATTTATGAGCATGTAAAATTTGATAATTTTAAATTTTTTACAATTGCACAAATCAAAAAACTTAAAGATAGAACATTAACTATGAATGGTGTAAGTAAAGCTTATGCTATGACTGGATGGAGAATTGGTTATGCCGCTGGGCCAAAAAAAATAATTGCCGCAATAAGAAAAATTCAATCTCAATCAACATCAAATCCATCATCAATAAGTCAAGCAGCAGCTGTAGAAGCTCTAAATGGATCACAAAGTTTTATAAAAAAAAGAGCAAAATCTTTTAGCAACAGAAGAAACTTTGTTGTTAATTATTTAAACAGTATACAAGGAATAAGTTGTTTAATGCCAAAGGGTGCCTTTTATGTTTTTCCTAGTTGTAAAGGATTAATTGGAAAAAAAACAAAAATTAAAGATGATACAGATTTTGTTCAAAAGCTCCTTGAAAAACAAAATGTAGCTGTGGTACAAGGCTCTGCATTTGGTCTAGAAGGTTATTTTAGAATATCTTACGCAACTTCAATGCAAAAATTAAAAGTTGCAATGGCAAGGATTAAGCTTTTTTGTGAGAGTTTAAGCTAATTTTAGTCTTACTACTGATTTTGCAGCATCAACGACCGCAGTTTCTGATGGTAAAAATTTCATCTGAAGAATTTCCTCTGCGTATGTTTGATCTGTTTGCATTGTAAGCCCTAAATCTGGAACCAAATTTTTTGCACTTGTGTCTATGTAACTAAGAAGTTTAACCATAAAATTTGGTAATTCTTTTTTGGGAAGCTTTTTTGCATGGCTTGGAAGATTTTCAGCCATTATTTTTGATAATTCAAGAATACTTCTTACTTCAGATCCAACAATTAATCTTCTACCACCAGCTCTTTTATTTTCTAAAGATAAAACATGTGCTCTAGCAATATCTTTTACATGGGATATCATTACTGAAAATTTTGGCGCAGCTGGAAATTTTCCTTGAAGTAATTGTTTTATATATTCCATGGATGTGCAACTTTTTTCATTTAAAAAATCTCCTAAAACAAAGCCAGGATTGATACAGGTAAAGTTATTTTTTAGACCTTTACTTTCCATAAGATCCCATGCAGCCTTTTCAGCTCTTGTTTTAGATACAAAATAATCAGTAGTTTTGTTCCATTCTACATCAGTCCAATCATTTTCACCAAAAGTGTAAGGATTTGTTCTATTTGGTTTTCTAAACATACATACAATAGACGATGTCTTTACAAAGTGTTCAACTCCTGCATTTATCCCTGCATTTAAAACTCTCAAAGTTCCATCTTTTGCAGCTGGTGTAAGTGACTCTCTATCATTCGATACTTTAAATGGAAAAGGAGACGCAACATGAATAATATATTTGCAACCTTTTGCAGCCTCATTCCAACCTTCATCTTTTAGTAAATCTAACTCTACAAACGATAATTTCTCTGTTGAAACATTATTCTCTTCTAATGTTTTTTTAGTTTGTTCAATTGAATTTTTATTCCTCACTGTCCCTAAAACTTCAAAGCCTGAATTAAATAATTCAATTGCTACATGTTTTGCAACAAAACCACTTATTCCTGTCAATAAAACTTTATCGGTCATTTCTTTGAAAATTATTTAGTTTTTTTCTTTTTCTCTAAACCAAATACTGGAGAGTTTCTAAATCTTAAAACAAGTATTGCTATAGCGATTAAAACAATGGCACCTGCTTCATATAATAATACTTCTGGATTAATCGATTTTCCTTGTAAAATTATAAATCTAGAAAGGGCAGTAATCGCAATAAATAATGGAAGAGTTATTTGAATTGATTGACTTTCCCAAAATACTCTTACCATTGCTAAAACTTCTAGGTATAGAAAAAGTAATAGCAAATCGGCTAAAGTAACTTTTTGAACAACTATCATTTGATATATTTCAATACCAAACGCTATAACTGTAGCAGCAAGTATAATAACTAAAGCTATTAATTGGATTTGTTTTACTATATTTTCCATGGATAACTTATAAATGATCTTAAATTAATTTGAAGCTAAAAATTTTTCTGCTTCTAGGGCAGCCATACAGCCCATTCCTGCTGCCGTTACTGCTTGTCTAAAAATTTTGTCCTTAACATCTCCAGCAGCATAAACACCCGGAACATTTGTTTCTGTAGAATCACTTTTTGTAATTAGATAACCTGTATTATCCATTTCTAATTGATCTTTAAATAACGAAGTAGCTGGGTCATGACCAATAGCTATAAATAAACCATCAATTTTTAACTCTGACATTTCATTAGTTTTAATATTTTTGATTTTTAAACCTTTTACATTTTTTGGTTCATCATCACCAATTACTTCTTCAACAACTGAGTCCCAGATAATTTCAATTTTCTTGTTTTCCATTAATTTTTTTTGCAAAAGTTTTTCTGCTCTTAGCTCATTTCTTCTGTGAATTAACTGCACTTTTGATGCAAATTTTGTAAGAAACATTGCTTCTTCAACTGCTGCATTACCACCACCAACTACAGCGACTGTTTTATCCTTAAAAAAGAAACCATCGCATGTTGCACATGCCGAAACTCCAAAACCTTTAAATTTTTCTTCTGAGTCAATATTTAACCACCTTGCTTGTGCACCTGTTGAAATTATAATCGAGTCTGCAGTATATTTCTGTCCTCCATCGCCGATGGCTTCAAAAGGTTTAGATTTTAAATTTACAGATTGAATATGATCTTCAACTAAATCTGTTCCCACTGCTTTTGCCTGCTCTCTCATTTGTTCCATTAGCCATGGTCCTTGTATTACATCAGCAAAGCCTGGATAGTTCTCAACATCGGTTGTTATTGTTAGTTGACCACCTGGTTGCATACCTGCAACCAACATTGGTTTTAGCATAGCTCTTGCAGCATAAACTGCAGCAGTGTAGCCTGCTGGACCAGATCCAATTATTAACACTTTTGTATGTTTAGTTGGTTTTTCACTCATAGAGGTCTATATAGTTAATAATGAGCAAATTAAAAGGTATTTTATTGACCGAGGGTATGCACGGAATGCTGAGCCAGGTTGAAGGCTTAGCTAAAGCTTTAGATATAGATTTTACTCACCACAAGGTTGAACTAAATAATTTATGGAGGTTAATTCCACCAAAATTTACACCAATTTCTCAAAGTGTTTATAAAAAAATAAATCATACAAATTATGATTTAATTATATCTTGTGGACGAAAAAGTATAATTCCATCTATCCATCTAAAAAGTATTTCAAATAAAAAAGTCTTTAATATCCACATTCAAGATCCTAAAATTAACTTTAATTACTTTGATTTTATAGTAGCTCCAGAACATGATGGAATAAATGGCTCAAATGTCATTACTACAAAAGGTGCTATCCATTATCTTACAGAAAGCGAAATAGAAGAGAATAAGGGTTATCTAAATTCATTCATTAAAAAAGATGATAGAAAAATTTGGTGTTTAATAATGGGTGGACCCACAAAATACTATGATTATTCAACCAAAAATATGAAACATATTTTTTCAATTTTTTACAAGCTTTTAAAAAAACATGATTTTCAACTTGTTGTCATACCGTCAATGAGAACACCAGAGAATACCATTCACTATGCTAAAGAATTTTTTGGCGAAAATCATACCGTTATAATGAACGTTGATAAAAAAGCTTACTTATCTGCCCTAGCTATTTCTGAAAATATTATTGTTACATGTGACTCTAGTTCAATGATTTCTGAAGCTGCTTTAACGGGAAAACCTATTTATATTGCAAACATTTTACCTAGAAAAAATGATATAAGATTTCAAAGATTTAGAAATTTGTATAGAGAATTAAATATCACTAGAAACCTAGGAGAAGATATGGAAACTTGGACCTATCAAAAACTTGATGAAACTAATAGAATTGCAAAAATTATAACAGAGAGAATAAGCAACTAATGTCTTATTTAAATTCCATACTTAATAAATCAAAAAAATTTGATAGTCCATTCTTACATTGGGAGTTAAATAAGCCTCTTACAGATGGGCAAATAAATGAGATACTAACAGCCGATATCACTGACCCTGCAAAACATAATCTCAATTATGATGGTACTAGAGCTATAGATGGAGGAGAAGGAAAATTTAGGGAAGGTATTTCAGATGGTGGGAAGGCCTTAAAATTTAGATGTTTTGTCACAAAGGAAAATTCTAATGAATTCCCAGGACTTACTAATCTAATTAAAGAACTTCAAAATAAAAAAACATATCAAAAAATATCTGAATTAATTAATAAAGACCTATCAAATTCCTATGTAAGAGTTGAAGTGATTTGTGATCGAGAAGGTTTCTGGTTAAAACCACATTGCGATATCAAAGAGAAACTTATGTCGTGTTTATTATTTGTTAATAAACACAATGAAAGTGAGGATTTAGGAACTGATTTTTATGATAGTGATTTGAAGCTTATAAAAACATTGCCTTATAAAGATAATTATGGATATTTTTTTTCTAGTGGGCCCGATACTTGGCATGGAATGGAAAAAAAAGAAATAATTAAGGAGAGAAGGTGCTTACAAGTAAATTATGTTACTTTTAAAACTGATTGGAAGGTAGAAGATTAGTCTTCCCAATCGAATCTAGGAAAAGTATCAAAAACTTTAAAAATTCCCTCAGACCAAGTATTACAAACTTTCGAATAATCCTCATCATTTATACTTAGACACTTTAAAGAGGCTAATTTATTTTCATCTTTCTTATAAATTGCAAAATCTATTGGTGGTCCAACAGTTAAATCACTTTTCAAAGTTGAGTCCATTGAAATCAATGCACATCTTGAAGCGTCACCAATTGATACATCTGGTTTAATAACTCTATCAAGAATTGGTTTTCCATATTTAACTTCACCAATAACAAGATAAGGTTTACTATCTGCAGGCCTAATGTAATTTCCTTGAGGATAAATAAGATACAGTTCTGTTTTTTGGCCTTTTATTTGTCCACCAATAATAAAAGTTGAACCTAAAAGTACATTATCAGTATTAATTCCTTGAGGAGAAGAATGTTCAATATTTAAAGATCCAACATATGAAGCTACTTGCTCAAAATCTTTACAGGTATTTAAATTCATTATACCAGACTCACTTTTTAAATCTTTTTCAATTGATTTATAAACTGCCTGTGATGTTCCTAAATTTCCTGATGTAACAATTACTATTGTTCTATCCCCAACATCATGCGTAAACATTTTAGAATATATGTTCACGTTATCTAAACCAGCATTAGTCCTTGAGTCTGATGCAAATACCAATCCTTCATTTGTTTTAATTCCTATACAATATGTCATACGTAATTCTTATTTAAAAAAGGCACATTTTTCAAATATTTTACGACATAGCTGTTATTTGCTTTTAGCAATTGTTTTGTAAAATAATTTATTAAAAAATGTCAGAATGGTCACTCCATTCTGGAAAAACTATGATGCCAAGTCCGCATATGACGGATATTTGACAGAAGATAACAAACTTAGAAAGCATGCTAGAATAATGTCAGGCATTCTAGAAAGGCACGGAAAAAAAAAATTACAGGAAATTGAAAAAAATTGTCAAAGCACAATTAGTGCAAGAGGTATAAATTTTAGAGTTTATGCCGCAAATAATAGAGCAGAGGAAAAAAAGTGGCCTTTAGATATTATCCCTAGAATTATACCTAAGTCTCAATGGAATAAAATATCAAGAGGATTAACCCAAAGGGTTAAAGCGCTAAACTTATTTATTGATGATGTTTATAACAAGAAAAAGATTTTTAAGGATAAAGTTATACCTAAAGATTTGATATTTAATTCACCATACTATTTGAAAGAATGTGAAGGTTTTTCACCAAAGTATAAAGCTTGGGCAAACATTTCAGGTATAGATTTAATAAGAAATTATAATGGGGAGTATTTAGTCCTTGAAGACAATCTACGCGTACCATCTGGTGTTTCATACATGTTAGAAAATAGAATGGTTATGAGGGATGTATTCCCAGAATTATTTACAAGGTATAAAGTTTCATCAGTTCATCAATATTCTAATAAACTTTACCAAAGTATGGTTGAGTGTATTCCAAAAAAAACAGATAATCCTCATATGGTTGTTTTGACACCAGGTATTTATAACTCTGCTTATTTTGAACACTCGTTCTTGGCTGAACAAATGGGAATAGCTCTTGTAGAGGGTAAAGATCTGTTTGTTGAAAATGATAATGTTTATATGAAAACTGTTAAAGGTAAATTAAAAGTTGATTGTATATATCGAAGATTAGATGACACATTTCTTGATCCAAAAGTGTTTAACAAAAGTTCTCTTATTGGAGTACCAGGATTATTTAAATGTTGGAAAAAAGGTAATGTTGGAATAATTAATGCAATTGGAACTGGTGTAGCAGATGATAAAGCTGTTTACGCTTATGTAAACAAAATGATTGTTTACTATTTAGGAGAACAGCCAAAATTAAATCAAGTAGAAACATTTTTATGTGAAAATAAAGTTCATAGACAGCATGTGATTGAAAATATATCTAAGTTAGTTGTCAAACCTGCAAATGCTTCTGGAGGATATGGTATAATGATAGGTCCTAAAGCTCCAAAAAAAGAGAGAGAAGAAATGATAAAAAAAATTAAACAAAATCCAAGAGAATTTGTAGCACAACCTTTGGAAATATTATCAACAATTCCAACAATCTCTGAAAACGGAATAGAGCCTAGGCATTTAGATTTAAGACCGTTTATATTAAATGGTAAGACTACTTATGTTACAATGGGAGGACTGACTAGAGTTGCCTTAAGGAAAGGAAGTACTATTGTAAATAGTTCACAAGGTGGCGGATCAAAAGATACAATGGTTGTTGAAACCTAATTTTCTTGAAGGGGTTTGACCTTTAATTTTTTTTTCTTAAGCGAGATTATTGCCTCTAAAAATGAATAGGCTGTTGACATATTGGTACAATAAGGAATTTTATTTGCCAAAGTTCCTCTCCTTAAAGCCAAAGCATCATTAATTCTATTTTCACTATTCCCACCTCCAGTATTAATTACTAAAGATATTTTTTTTGAATTTAGGATATCAACTATATGAGGTTTGCCACTACTTACTTTATTAATTTTTCTACATTTCATTCCATTTTTTATTAATATCTCAGCAGTTCCTTTAGTAGCTGATAAAGTAAATCCAAGTTTTACAAGTCTTTTAGCAACACCAATAATCTCTTGTTTATGGGAGTCTTTAACTGATAAAAAAGCCAAACCTTTGGTAGGAAGTGAGTTTGCTGCAGCAATTTGACTTTTAGCAATTGCCATTCCAAAATCATCATCAAATCCCATCACTTCACCTGTTGATTTCATCTCTGGACCAAGTAATAGATCACTATCCGGGAATTTATTAAATGGAAACACAGCTTCTTTAACAGCAAATTTTTTATTGGTTTTATATTTTAATTTGTACTTTGAAAGTTTTTCGCCTGCCATTATTCTTGATGCTATTTTGGCTAATGGTATTCCATTAGCTTTAGATACAAACGGTACTGTCCTGCTGGCTCTTGGATTTACTTCAATAACAAAAATTTCATCTTTCTTAATTGCAAATTGTATATTTAAAAGCCCTTTAACTTTTAATGCTAAAGCTAATTTTCTCGTTTGAATTTTAATTTCTTTTAAAAGATTATCTTTAATAGAAACTGGCGGTAGACAACAAGCAGAATCTCCAGAATGTACCCCCGCCTCTTCAATGTGCTGCATAATACCAGCAACATAAACATCTTTACCATCAGAAATAGCATCCACATCAACTTCCATTGCGTGATCTATAAATTTATCAATTAAAATAGGATTTTGTTCTGAAGCTTTAAAAGCTTCATTGATAAACTTTTTAAGTTGGCTTTTATCATGAACAATCTCCATTGCTCTTCCACCTAAAACATAGGAAGGCCTAACAACAACAGGCAGTCCAATTTTTTCACTTATTTTAATTGCTTGATCAAATTTATTAGCAATTCCACTTTCTGCTTGTTTTAAATTTAATTTAATTAATAGATCTCTAAATCTATCTCTGTCCTCTGCGAGATCAATTGAAGTATATTGAGTACCAAGTATTGGTAATTTATTTTCATATAAGAATTTTGCTAGTTTAATAGGAGTTTGACCTCCAAATTGAGCAATAACACCTATAAGATTTCCCTTTGATTTTTCTTTTAGAATTATATTTTGAACGTATTCTTCGACTAATGGCTCAAAATATAGTCTATCACTTGTGTCATAATCAGTTGATACTGTTTCTGGATTGCAATTAACCATTATTGTTTCAAAACCACCTTCCTTTAAAGAAAAACTAGCCTGGCAACAACAATAATCAAACTCTATACCCTGGCCAATTCTATTTGGACCGCCCCCAAGTATTATTATTTTTTTCTTATTGCTCGGATCGGCTTCACACTCAGTATTTATTGAAAAATTTCTTTGGTATGTTGAATACATATATGGAGTAAAGGATTTAAATTCTGCAGCACAAGTATCAACTTTTTTAAATACTGGTAAAACTTTAAGCCCAACCCTTTTGGATCTTACAATTTTTTCTTTTATCCCAGTAATTTTTGATAATTTTTTATCTGAAAAGCCAATTGATTTTATCCTATTAAATTCATTATATGTTTTAGGAATGCCTCTCTTTTTTATATTCTTCTCTTCGTCGACAAGATCTTTAATTTGATTTAAGAACCAAGGATCAACCTTAGATAATTTGTAAATTTTATTTAATGATATATTTTTTCTAAAAGCTTCGGCAATCAATATTAGTCTATTCGGAATATTAATTTTTAAATTTTTTAAAATATTTTTTTTTGAGTAATTAAAAATATTATCTAATCCTGAAAATCCAGTTTCTAAAGATACCAAGGCTTTTTGAAAAGATTCTTTGAAGTTTCTTCCAATTGCCATTGCTTCCCCAACTGATCTCATTGACGTTCCAAGCACAGCTTTAGTGTCTGAAAACTTTTCAAATGTAAATCTAGGTATTTTTGTTACAACATAATCAATTGTTGGCTCAAATGATGCTGGAGTTACCTTTGTAATTTCATTTTTCAATTCATCTAAAGTATATCCCACCGCAAGTTTAGCTGCCACTTTTGCAATCGGGAAACCAGTTGCTTTTGATGCAAGAGCGGAGGACCTTGACACTCTAGGATTCATTTCTATTATAACCATTCTCCCATTCTTTGGGTTTATGGCAAATTGAACATTTGATCCTCCCGTCTCAACTCCAATTTTTCTTAAGCAGGCAATAGATGCATTTCTCATTATCTGGTACTCTTTATCAGTTAAGGTTAATGCTGGAGCAACTGTAATAGAGTCACCAGTGTGTATTCCCATTGGATCCACATTTTCTATAGAGCAAATTATAATACAGTTATCTTTTTTGTCTCTAACAACCTCCATCTCAAATTCTTTCCAACCTTCTAATGACTCTTCAATTAAAACTTGATTTTGAGGGGACTCATTCATCCCAGTTTTGACAAGCTTGAAGAACTCTTTAGTATTTTTTGCAATTCCCCCACCTAAGCCACCCAATGTAAAAGAAGGTCTTATAATTGCTGGTAAACCAATTTCTTTTAAACACTTAGATGCATCCTTAAAATTATTTAAGATCTTTGATTTAGGTAGATCTAAACCAATGTCAGACATATTTTTTCTAAATTTTTTACGATCTTCTGCATTTTCTATTGCTTTGGACTTTGCACCTATTAATTCAATTTTGTATTTTTTAAGCAGCCCAGCTTTTTCTGCACTTATTGCTAAATTTAATGCAGTCTGTCCCCCCATTGTTGGTAAAATTGCATTAGGTTTTTCTTTTTTAATAACCTCTTCTAAAACAGGAATTGTGATGGGTTCAATATAGGTTTTATCAGCAACTCCGGGATCAGTCATAATAGTTGCAGGATTTGAATTTATTAGGACTACCTCGAAACCTTCATCTTTAAGAGCCTTACACGCTTGTGTACCTGAATAATCAAATTCACATGCTTGTCCAATTATTATTGGACCCGCGCCGATAACTAATATTTTTTTAATATCTTTTCTTTTTGGCATGTTTTTTTACATCTTGAATAAAGTTGTTGAATAAATATTGACTATCTTGGGGGCCTGGATTTGCCTCTGGATGATATTGAACAGAAAAGATAGGTTTATTTTTTAATTTTATCCCTTCAATACTATCATCAAAAAGTGACTTGTGAGTAATTTGAATATTTTTAGATAGGCTTTTTTCTATAACAACAAAACCATGATTTTGACTTGTAATCTCAACTGAATTGTTAATTAAATTTTTAACTGGATGATTGGCACCTCTATGACCTAATTTCATTTTTTTAGTTTTAGCATTTAAGGCTAAAGCTAATATTTGATGACCAAGGCAAATTCCAAATATAGGAAAATTTAATTTGATTAACTTTTGAACAGTTTCAATTGCATATTTTCCAGTCGCTGCTGGATCTCCTGGTCCATTTGATAAAAAAATACCATCTGGTTTTAATTTCAAAATTTCACTAGCAGTAGATTTGCAAGAGATTACTTTTACCTCACAATTATAATCAGAAAAATATCTTAAAATATTTTTTTTAATTCCATAATCAATTGCGATAATTCTAAATTTCTTTTTTGTATTCTTTTTATATCCAACATCCTTTTTCCAAGTTTTAAATCCTTTCCAGGTATAAGTTTTTTTTGTTGATACTTCTTTTGCAAGATCAAGTCCATTTAAACCAGGCCACTTAATTGACAAATTAATTAGTTTTTTAACATTAAATTTACCTTTTTTATTACTTGAAATAGTACCTTTTGGAGCGCCTTTATCTCTAATAAAATTTGTTAGGCTTCTAGTATCTAATCCAGTTAGACCGACAATCTTATTTTTTTTTAGCCATTCATCCAAATTCTTCAAAGCTCTATAATTTGATGGTGATGTTATTTCAGAATTGAATATTGCACCCCTCGTCCAAATTTTATCCGACTCCAAATCTTCATTGTTGGTCCCAACATTTCCAATATGAGGAAATGTAAAATTTATAATTTGTCCAGAATAAGATGGGTCTGATATAATTTCCTGATATCCTGTTAGAGATGTATTAAAACAGACCTCTCCAGTTGAAGTTCCCTGGTATCCAAGTCCAATACCTCTAAAAACTAGCTTATTATCTAGAACTAAAATGCCTGTAGAAAATTGATGTTTAATTGCAATTTTTTTTTTTTGTTTTTTGTTCAATTACAACTCATGAGTTAAAGGTCTATACAATAAAACCTTTTTTTGCGCAACACATCTAATGTATATTTTGTAAAAAAAATATTTTTCTTTTTGAAGAATATTCTTAATACGCTAAAATTAAATATGCCACTAAGAGAAAGTATAGAGTCAGACTACAAAACAGCTTTAAAAGCTAAAGATAAAAATAAAATATCAACTTACAGGTTAATATTATCTGGGATTAAGGATTTGGATATTAACAATAGATCTGGGTCAGAAAAAAAAGAAACAGGCGATGAGGATATTAAGAAGCTATTAAAAAAAATGATTAAACAACGTAACGAATCAATTGAATTGTATAAAAAAAATAATCGTAAGGATCTCCAGGATATAGAAGAAAGTGAAGTGGGAGTAATTAGTCAATATTTACCTAAGCAGATTAGTGAAGAGGATACTAAGAAAATTTGTGAAGAATTAATTAAATCATCAGGAGCAAACTCAATTAAGGATATGGGAAAAGTTATGGGTGAATTAAAGAAAAATAATGCTGATAGTATTGATTTTTCTAAAGCAGGAGCGATTATAAAAGAATTGTTAAATCAAAAATGAAATACCCAAAAGAGTACTTACAAGAAATAAAAACTAGATTAAAAATTTCAACTGTAGTTTCAAAAACTGTTAGTTTAAAAAAGAGAGGAAAGGAATACGTTGGCCTTTCACCATTTAAAACAGAAAAAACACCTTCTTTTACGGTAAATGATGAAAAGGAATTTTATCATTGCTTCAGTACGGCCGAACATGGAAATATTTTTGATTTTGTAATGAAGACCCAAAATCTTAAATTTGGAGAGTCAGTAAAATATTTATCTAATTTAGCAGGAATGAGACCATATACTTTTTCAAAAGAGGATAAAATCCGAGAAGAGAAATGGAATAAGTATAAATTGCTATATGAAAAATATGTTGAATTTTATCATAAAACTCTTTTTAAAAGTTCCCTCGCAAAAGATGCAAAGGATTATTTAAAAAACAGAGGTTTAACCATTGATGAAGTAAAGAAATTTAAAATTGGATATGTATCAAATGATGAAAAATTTAAAGATGAGATTTTTAAAGAATTTACTGAAAGTGAAATTAGAGATACAGGATTATTTTATTTTGATGAAAACAAAAAAAAATATGTAGATAGGTTTAGGGAAAGAGTAATTTTTCCAATAAATAATATTTCAGGTGACCCAATAGCCCTTGGAGGAAGAATTTTAAAAGATAATAAATATCTTGCTAAGTATATTAACTCGCCAGAGACAACATTTTTTAAAAAAGGATCAAATCTTTATAATTTAGATATTGCTAGAAAACTTTCAAACAATGCTGACAAAATATTTCTCGTTGAAGGTTATATGGATGTCGTTGGTCTTAGTAAAAATAGAGTAGATAATGTAGTTGCTAATCTTGGGACTTCTTTAACTACAAGACAAATATTAATTCTTAACCAATTCTTTCAGCATATTATAGTTTGTTTTGATGGTGATGAAAGTGGATACAAAGCTGCTTTAAGAGCCGCTGAAAATTCTATTATCGAATTAAAACCTGAAAAAGAAATTTCATTTTTATTTTTACCAGACAATCATGATCCAGATAGTTTTGTTAATGAAAAAGGAAAAGATTTTTTTGAAGATTTTTCTATAAATAATTCAGTGCCTATTCATAAATTTATCTTTAATCATTATTCTAGAGGTATTGACGATAAACCTTCATCAAGAGCTGTTTTTGAGAAAAAATTAAGATTAATTTCATCAACTATTAAAGATGAATTTATTAGAAAGTATGTGCTTGAATATTTTCTAGGAAAAGTTTCTGAATTAACACCGAATACAAATTTTAAATATAAAAAAAATTACAACAAGCCTGCCAAGTCACTTAAATCAACTCAAAACTATTATAATGAGACAAAATCATTAAAAGCTATCGATATTAAAGAATTCTCTTTTTTATATGTTTTATTAAAAAAATCTGAACTTATAAAAGATAATTTTAATTTAATTGAAAATGTAAAATTATTTAGCAGTGAAAATAAGTTGTTATTTAGCGAAATTAAAAATCAAACTAATAATTTTGAAAATAATGATATTGAAAGTTTAAAAATTGAACAGAGTTTGATTGATAGGGTTTTTAAATATGCATCTATTAAACATATATTAGTTAAAAACTTAAACGATGATCAAAAAATTCTTGAAATTCTATCTGAACTAGTAAGAGACCTAAAAAATTATGAGCTTGAATTAAGAATAACAGATTTAGAATCAAGATTATCAAAGGATTTAAGCGAGGCAACATTTAATGAGTTAAAAGAGCTTAAAAAACAGCAAAAAATCAATTAAATTTTAACCAGAATACCATAGATTTTTTTAATTTTAGCATTATATACATTCTGAACTTTTTTATTGTGGAACGTATAATTACAAAATCATTTGCAAGATTGATGGGCAGAGGTGTCCACAGAGGTTTTATCACTTACGAAGAGTTAAACAAATCCCTAGGAAAAAGAAACTTATCCGATGACAATTTGGAACAAGCTTTTCTTCATATTTTAGATGAAAAAATAATTTTAGTTGAAAAGAAAGCTGATTTCAAAGTTCTTAGAAAAAAAGATAATGGCTCAAAAGAAGAAGGTAAATCAATTGAAAAAAGTGATGACCCAATTAGAATGTATTTAAGAGAAATGGGAGGAGTTGAACTTCTCTCGAGAGAAGGTGAAATTGCAATTGCCAAAAGAATAGAAGCTGGAAAAGATGTAATGTTAAATGCACTTTCTCAAAGCCCAATTACCGCTCAACAGTTTTTTGAATGGAATACAAAACTTCAGAATGATGAAATATTGGTTAGAGAGATAATCGATATAGATACAAATTACATGGAAGATGAGGATACAGGTCAAAGTGCAAAACAAAAAAAAGCCGATGATGGAAACGATAACCAAAATAACAATGGAGATGGATCAAGCAATAATGAGGATGACGAATTTAATCCTACTCTGGCTGCGATGGAAACCGAGATTAAACCTAAAGTTTTACAAACTGTTTATAACCTGACGAAAGAATACAATAAACTAATAAAGTATCAAAAAGAGAAATTAGATTGTTTATTAAATTCTAAACAATTTTCAACCTCAAAAGAAAAAAATTATAAAAAAATCGTAGATGATATTTTAGAAAATATTAAAACACTTCAATTATCTCCATCTGTTTTAGAAGAATTGGTTCAAAAGCATTATTTAGAAAACCGTAAGATCATATCATTAGAAGGAACTCTTTTAAGACTTGCTTTAAACGAAAAAATTCCAAGAGATGAATTTATAAAGTTCTATGTTGGTAATGAAATTAACCCTAAGCTAAAAACTTTTTTAGACACAAATGAAGTATGGAAAAAATTTTTTTCAAAATATAAAATAGAATTTATAAATATTAAAGACAGATTAATAGAAATAAGCAATAAGCTTGGTATATCAGTCACAGACTATAAACAAATGGTTAGCCGTATCCAAAAAGGTGAAAAAGAGTCTCGCATAGCTAAAAAAGAAATGGTTGAGGCAAATCTTAGATTGGTAATATCAATTGCTAAAAAATACACAAATAGAGGTCTACAATTTTTAGACTTAATTCAAGAGGGTAATATTGGATTAATGAAAGCAGTTGATAAGTTTGAGTATAGAAGAGGATATAAGTTTTCAACATACGCAACGTGGTGGATAAGACAAGCAATCACAAGATCAATTGCAGATCAAGCTAGAACAATCAGAATTCCAGTTCATATGATTGAAACAATCAATAAAATTGTAAGAACACAAAGATTAATTCTAAGTGAATTTGGTAGAGAAGCTACACCTGAAGAATTGGCAAAAAAATTAAGAATGCCACTTGAAAAAGTTAGAAAAGTTCTAAAAATTTCAAAAGAACCAGTTTCGCTTGAGAAACCTGTAGGTGATGAAGAAGATAGTAGCTTAGGAGATTTCATAGAAGATACCAAAGCGCTGGCTCCTTTAGAGCAAGCAATAAAATCAAATTTAAGTGAAGCAACTACAAAAATTTTATCTACTTTAACACCGAGGGAAGAAAGGGTGCTCAGAATGCGTTTTGGTGTTGGTATGAATACAGATCATACTTTAGAAGAAGTTGGACTTCAGTTTTCTGTAACTAGAGAAAGAATTCGACAAATTGAGGCAAAGGCACTCAGAAAATTAAAACATCCAAGTAGATCTAAACAGCTTAAAAGTTTCTTAGAAAGTTAAAGGGCCGTTAGCTCAATAGTAGAGTACTGCATTGACATTGCAGGGGTAGTTGGAGCGTAACCAACACGGCCCACCATTAGAGTAATTATCTACAATTGATAACCGAACAAAAATGATATAATTATTGGATGTTTTGGGCCTGTAGCTCAGTTGGTTAGAGCAGTACACTCATAATGTATTGGTCCCAGGTTCGAGTCCTGGCGGGCCCACCAAATACAAATAAAATCAACGTTTAAGAGTCTTAAATAATCTTAATTAAGATAAAAACGCTTAAAAATATTTTTCGTTGAGAGCGGGGGTGGGTCATGATGTTTTTTGCAATGTTATGGTCGCTTGCTTGTGTAGAGCTATTGAATTTGTTAATCTAATACTATGAAAACGCTTCCAAGAAATATTTAGGGAATGAGAGGATCATGGTTTGCTGATGCAACTGGTTATACAGAATATTTGCCAATCATTTGGAGCTGTGGGTGTAATGGAAAAATTATCTTTTAGAAACTGGCTGGATGACAAATGAGAGTGTTCCACAATCAAAAAGAAAAAGTTTTAAAAATTTTTATAGAGAAAATATTAACAAAGAAATACCTATAGCATTAGCAGAAGGAAAAGATAAATTTAAGTATTTACATGAAATAAAAGAATAAAAAGGAGTATTTATACTAGAGGTAATTATTTTTAAACCTCAAATTAAATTAAAATTAAAAAAAAGGGTATAAAAAAATGAAAAAACAAAAAAAAAATACAGTAAGCTTTATGAATTGGATTAAAGTTATATCTATTAATATTTTGGTTGTTTTCACTTTAATTATAGTTTTTGAATTATTATCAGGCTTGGGGAGAGTTTTGATTGGTAAAGATTTTAGATTACCTTTAACAGCTCTTATAGGCAAAAATCTTAATCACCCGGCTCATCCGTGTAATGAAATGCGAACGGATGTTCTTTTAAGTCATGCTCCAAATATTTCAGAGTCCTGCTACGTAAAACAAGGATTTTCACAAGGAGAATATGTGATTTATAATTTTAGAGATTTAAAAAAACCTGTAATATTAACACTCGGTGGTTCTACCACGAGTGGTTTTTATCAATCTCTCTCTGATGGAGATACTTATCCCAAAGAACTTGCAAATTTAGCACAGAATGAATATTTCGTATTGAATGGAGGTGTGGGTGGATATACGTCACTTCAGGAATTGTTAAAATTTATGCGAGATGGTCCACGTATTAAAAACCTTGAATTGGTAATATCTTTAAATGGAATTAATGAGGTTTCTAATTACCATGGAAACAATTATATTAGAGAAAAAAATTTCCCTTTTTTAACTGATATACAAGTAGAAATGAATGAAAATCAATATTGGGTTGATCAGCGAATTTCTAAAGTAAGACTTTACATACCTAATTTATATTCAATATTCAGTTATCTTGTTGTGGGTAAATCTGGTAAAAATAATAGAGATTTTCCATCAATAAATCAAAGGCATTTGGGTAATATGCTTCCAATTAATGTTATCAATGCCGCTGAACGTTGGGAGAAAAATGTAAAAAGACTTAATGCACTTGTTGAGCTAGAAGGATCTAGATATATGCTGTTTCTTCAACCTACTCTTGGTTTAAAGGGACCACAATCCAATCCATTAAATAATTCTAATGATGCAGAATTATTTAATAAAATGAATCCAGAATATTTAAATGAAATAAGAGACCTTTACAAACAATTAAAATTTAGATGCAGTAAGCTACAGTTTTGCATTGATATATCTGATGAAGTTAAACCAACAGGAAATGTTTATTCAGATCCACGCCATCATAATTCAGAGGGTAACAGGATATTAGCTAAAATTATTTACGATTATCTTATGAAACTAAATTAATAATTGACTTTTTATAGATTATTTTTCAATTTAAATTATTGTAATCTAAGTTTAATAAAATAATAATTACGTGGTCTTTAAAAATTTACATAAAATTGAAAATTTATTTAATCATGGTTTTTGTAAAATAAATCTCCCTAAAAAAAATCTATCTCATTTAAAAGAAAATATTAATTTTATAGATGTAGAAAAAGAAGACCAAGAGAATGGCTACTCAACAAAAATAAATCACAGAATAGATACTGCAAGTAAAAAAATAATTGAAGATTTAGTAAAAGATACTAAAATGTTATATGAAGTTAAAAAATATTTAAGATTTGCCTCAGAAGTAAATGTTCTGCTCTTAAAGACAAAATATAATCATAAAGCTTTAGAAAATCCTACTGGTGCCATGTTGTGGCATAGAGACTTAGATGACTACTTTAGACAGCTCAAAATTTTGATACCTTTAAATGAACATAACTTAGATAATGGTTGTTTTTCAGTAGCCTCCAGAAAAATTGCTGATAGAAAAACTATTTTCATTGACAGAACTCTAAAAGAAAGAAAAGACAATAAAAACGAAGACTTTAAATTTAGAGTTTCTGACAAAGTTTTTAGAAAAAATTTTTCACATTATATATATGATTTTGAAGCAAAAGAAGGAGATTGTTTAATTGTTGACACAAATCATTGTTACCATAGAGGTGGTCAAATTTTAAAACCAAATTTGGAACGCAACTTTATTCATATTCATTTAGGTTACTTTACAAATATTCATCACAAGTTCATGAAAAATAAAAAAATGATACTTCCATTTCTTTTTGTTAAATCAATGAGAGCATTTATCAAAATTTTAAGAGCTCCAGTGGGAAACTTTAATTCAAAAAAAAAAATTATAAGTTGAAGATTATTATTTTTAAATGGTGGTCCACCATTTATTTAATTATGAATTCTTCTAAAGATTTAAAAAGGTATTTTATGTCCCCATTATTATTTTGAATGATGGATTTAAACTCTTCTTTTTGAGTTCTTGCTAAACTCAATCCCTCAACAATAAGATCTCTAATTAATGGTCTTTCAGGATTTTTTGTATAAATTCTCCAATCTATTTTTATTTTTGGATTTTTAGATGTTTCTTCTAATACGGTATTTACAATTGTATAATTCTCGTTAATTTTTTTTTCAGATACAACATTTATTTTTGGATCTGAGTAATCCACTAATCTGCTTGAAAAACTTTTTAAGAAGTAGCTTTTAAATAATTTTCTATATTTAATTTTTTGATTTTCGTTAAGACTTTTCCGATACTTGCCAAGTGTATACATCCCGATACCATTAATATCTACACTTCGTTCTGCTATATCATTTAATCTTATTATTTTAGATTCAACAGGATCGGAACTTGATAAAATTATTGAAGCTTCATTAACTATTTCAGTTATTAATTTACTTGGCTCTTTAGCCTCTAAAGGAAGGACAAGAACAGATATCAGTAATATTAGTGCAGTGAATTTGGTTTTGAACATTAATAGCTATTGAGTATCTATTTCTTCCCAATCATCATCATTCATAGTCTCTGTTGTCTCATCCGAGTTTAGAATTTTTCTTTTTCTGTCTTGTAAATATAAACTCCTAACAGACGCATATAAATCCATGGAATTATTTTCAAGACTATTAAAAGCTTCTAGGTTTTTAGCTCTAAAATCTATACCAGCTGTTAGTCTCGAATAATAATAATCTGAATTTTCAAAGTACTTAGTGTCATTTGCTATTGTAACATTGTACCACGCATTACCTCCTCCAAAATTAGCTAATGAACCAATTGTATCTCTTACTGTTGTCGGACCAAGCACTGGTAAAACAAAATAACATCCTTCTTTTACACCCCAAGTACCCAGAGTCTGTCCATAATCCTCTTTATCAAGTTTATTTAATCCATAATATGAGGCTACATCAAAAATTCCAGCAATACCAAGAGTGGTATTAATTGAAAATCTTAAAGTATTTATTCCAGCTTCTTTAAATTGACCCTGTAAAATATTGTTTGGCACTGTTACAACATTTGACAAATTGCTTAGAGCATTACTTGTTCCTGATCTGATTGGTTTGGGTAAGTACCTATAACCTTTTGCCACTGGCTTAAAAAAAATTTTATCTAATCCCTGATTAAAGGCGAAAATACCTCTATTTACAGTTTCAAAACAATCTTTTACTTCAGTGCTTTGATCTTTTCTCTTATTATTTAAATCTAAAGTGCCATCTGATCCTGCATAAACATTTAAATTTAAAGCTTGTGAAATTACTGAAATTATAATTATTGTTAAAATTTTATTCATTAAACTCGTTTATATTATATCTTTTACTTATTTAAAGATTTAATTGTTTAAAATAATGCAGAAAAATGTTGAAAAAATGACTATTAATTATTCTCCAAATTTTGATCTAAAAAAAAGAGATAAAAATAAAATAAAGTATTTAATTTATCATTATACTGGAATGAAAAATGATAAATTAGCAATTAAAAAATTAACTAGCCCTAATTCTAATGTAAGTTGTCATTATTATATAACTGCACATGGAAAAATTATTCAAATTGTTCCTGATTTATATGTTGCGTGGCATGCAGGTAAATCTTACTGGGGGAATGATAAATCCTTAAATAGCAAATCTATTGGTATTGAAATTTCTAATCCTGGTCATCAATATGGGTACAGAAAATTTAGTGATAAGCAAATAAAATGTTTAATTAGAATTTCAAGATTTATAATTAAAAAATATAGTATTAATAAAAACAAAATTTTAGGTCATTCAGACATAGCTCCCTTAAGAAAAAAAGACCCAGGAGAAAAATTTCCTTGGAAACTACTAAGTAAAAAAAAAGTTGGAATATGGCATAATATAAATCCAAAAATACTTAAATCATTAAGGGGAGAAAAGTCAGAAATAAATTTAAATAAATTTATAATTTATTTAAAAAATTTAGGCTATAATGTGGAATACTCGAATTTGAATGAATTAAGAAAAATTATAAAAATCTTTCAGATGAAATTTAGACCTGAGTTGATTGATGGAAAATTAGACTCAGAGTGCTATAAGATAGCAAAATCTCTTTTAAATCTTAGATAATAAATAATTGAACTTCGTATAAAATTTTATATTGTCTAACAGCCAGATAAAAGACTTATCGCTTTAATTTATTAAAGAGGAAAGTCCGGGCTCTACAAAGACACAGTGCCAGTTAATGGCTGGCGGGGGCGACCCTAGGGATAGTGCCACAGAAAATAAACCGCCTTATCAAGGCAAGGGTGAAAAGGTGTGGTAAGAGCACACCGGCTAAGTTGGTAACAGCTAGTGCATGGAAAACCCCACTGGGAGCAAGACTGAATAGGGATGACACTGTTAGAAATAACAAAAAGCAGTCTTTGGCTAGTCATCTGGGTTAGTTGCTTGAACCTTAAAGTGATTTAAGGTCTAGAGAAATGATAAGTTTAAACGACAGAACCCGGCTTATATTTTATCTGGCATTTACAAGTTAAGAAAAATCTAAAAACAATATTATTTTTAAAAAATAAAAAATTTGGATCTTTTTTTTGAGAACAAAATAAGAATAAATAATATATTTTATATATTGACGATATAATATAAAACCCATATGATCCCATAAAATCCCAAATTGGGAAATTATGGATTATGTTTTTATCTACATTCGAAAACAAATTGGACAAAAAGGGAAGGGTATCAGTGCCTGCTAGTTACAGAGCTTATCTCTCTAATCTAGGATATAATGGTGTTATATGTTTTCCATCTTTTAATAATCAATCAATTGAAGCATGGTCTCAAGATAGGATAGAAAGAATTTCTAATTCAATAGATTCAATTAACCCCTTTGATGAAAAAAAGGATTATTTTGCAACATCAATTCTTTCGGAAAGTATAAATTTACAATTTGATGGAGAAGGGAGAATACTACTTTCTCAAAAATTATTAAATCATACAAAAATAAAAAATAGTATGTTGTTTGTTGGTCAGGGAAAAACATTTCAGATATGGGAACCAACTGCGTTTGAAAAATTTAGGGTCAATGCGAGAAAAAAATCAAATATTAATAGGACTAGCCTTAAATGGGAGCAAAAACTTAATAACTAAAACGGGGGATAAATGACAATTAATTTTAAAGCACCAGATATAAAAGAGTTAAAGCCAAGAATATTAGTTCTTGGAATAGGAGGAGCTGGAGGAAATGCTATCAATGGCATGATAGAGTCAGGTTTACAAGGAGTAGAGTTTATAGCTGTAAACACTGATGCTCAGGATCTAAGATTGAGTCATGCACAAACTAAAATTCAAATGGGTTTAAATTTAACAAAAGGATTAGGTGCTGGAGCAAAATTAGATATAGGAGAAGCTGCTGCAGATGAGTCCTTAAATGAAATTGTTAACGTACTTCAAGGGTCTAACATGGTTTTTATAACTGCAGGAATGGGAGGTGGAACTGGAACAGGTGCTGCTCATGTTATTGCCCGTGCTGCTAAAGAATTAAATATTCTAACGATTGGGGTTGTAACTCTTCCTTTCTTATACGAAGGTCCCTCAAGAATGAGAAAAGCAAATCAAGGTCTTGAGGAATTAAGAAAACATGTAGATACAATTATTGTTGTTCCAAATCAAAATTTATTCAAGATTGCTAGTGAGCAAACTACATTTGAAGAATCTTTTTTGCTATCCAATGATGTATTAAAGCATGGAGTCCAGAGTATTACAGACTTAATGGTAAGACCTGGATTGATAAACTTGGACTTTGCTGATGTTGAAACGGTTATGAGTTCAATGGGTAAAGCTATGATGGGAACTGGCCAAGCCGAAGGCGAAGGTCGAGCGGTTAAAGCTGCAGAGATGGCAATAAGCAATCCATTAATTGATGACTACACATTAAAAGGAGCAAAAGGTTTGTTAGTTAATATTACTGGCGGAAAAGACCTTAAGTTATTTGAGGTTGATGAAGCTGTTAATAAAGTTAGAGCAGAGGTAGATCCAGATGCAGAATTAATAATAGGTGCAATAACTGACGAAAATCTTGATGGTTTAATGAGAGTATCGATTGTAGCTACTTCATTGGACGGTCAGCAACCCGAGCCAAAATCAGTAATTAATATGGTACATAGGATACAAAATAGAAATCCTGGATATTCTGATTTTTCTAATACAAGCTCTTCACAGGCATTCACATTTTCAAACCAAAATAACTCAATTATGACTAACGGCGCAAATGCCCTAAAAATCGAGGAAGAAGTTAAGGCAGAAACTGAAAATCACTCAACATCTGAAATTAATCATTCAGAGGAATTGGAAAATTCATCAAATGTCGAAGAAGAAATAAATTCAGTTGAAAGTGAATTATCTTCTTTTTCTGAAGATTCTTTAGAAACAGATAAAGGTATCACGTCTCCATCCAATGGACTAGAGAACTTTGATTTTGATGAAGAAACACCTGAAATGTTTAACTCTGATGGATCAATTAACGAAACTGATAGTGAAACACCTTCAACACTTGAAATCAGCAAGAGAAATGATGAAGAAGATGAATTAGAAATTCCTGCATTTTTGAGAAGACAAAAAAATTAATGGTCTTCAAAAAAATAAATGAATGCCACCATAAATCTGGAACACAAACATTTTCCAGTTCTGCTAAACGAATTAATTAGCATTATTTCCCCTCTTTATGGTGGCACATTTATTGATTGCACCTTCGGTCAAGGTGGGTATTCAGAAAAAATTCTTGAGAATAAAAAAAATAACATCATTGCATTAGATAGAGATAAAGATGTTTTAAGCAGCACATCAAAATTTAAAAAAAAATATAATAAAAGATTTAAGTTTTATAATCTTAAATTTTCTCAATTAGATCAAATCAAATTAAAAGATCGTAAAATAAAAGGAGTAATTTTCGATTTAGGGTATTCACTTAACCAAATCAAAAATTCTCAAAAAGGTTTATCATTTTCTGACAAAGGAGAGCTTAACATGAAAATGGGATTAAATGATTTTTCAGCGAACGAGATTATATCCAATATGGATGAAAATAATCTTACTAAAGTGTTCAAAGTATTTGGTGATGAAAAATATTCAAAAAAAATAGCAAGAGAAATCGTAAAAAAAAGAGTACACAAAACCATAAAAACTGAGGATCTAGTTCAAATTATAGATATTGTTAAAAAATATCAAAAAACAAAAACGCATAATTCCACTAAAGTTTTTCAGGCTTTAAGAATTATAGTGAATAAAGAAATTAGCGAACTGATAAATGGTTTGATTAATTCATTTAGTATAATTCCCATAGGTGGCATAATAGCCGTAGTTAGTTTTCACTCAATAGAGGATAGAATTGTCAAATTTTTTTTCAAACACTATTCTGAACAAATAAATTCCTCGAGATATTTACCTGAGGCCAAGGTTTCAGAAAGATGTTTTAAATTAATTAATAAAAAACCTATTTTACCAAGTTTGAGTGAAATAAAGCAAAACCCACCTTCAAGATCAGCTAAATTAAGGTATGGAATTAAAACTAATAATAAATGTGATTTTAAAGAATTTAGAGAAAAATTTAATAACTTAATTAATGTTGAGGATCTAAGATAATCAAATGAAAAAATTATTTTTTTTAATACCTATAATTTTTTTAATATTTGCAACAACTTTAACTAAAAACTCAACGAAGAAACTTGATAAAGAAATTTTTCAATTAAAAGAAAATATTAGAATATTAGAAGATCGTTATGAACTGACTTTACTTGATTATAGTATTTTAACTTCACCAAAAAAACTAATGGAGTACCAACAATTTTACTTTGTGGATAAATTTGT
>CABXYN010000014.1 GCA_902516395.1 uncultured Pelagibacteraceae bacterium
AGTAGTGTTCCAAAAGAATTATTTGAAAATTTCCTTAACAAACATCCTGAGATTAAAGATAAGGTTTCATATTTAGTCGATTGGGACGATGACAATTGGAAATCTTCAATGGAGGACGCAGATATTTTGCTTACATGGAATTTTCCAACAAATAATTTAAGTAAAATTGCACCAAATTTAAAATGGATACATATCGTATCAGCAGGTGTTAATCATCTTTACCCATTTGATTGGGTTAAAAAAGATTTAGTTTTAACAAATAGTAGCGGTATACACTCGAAAAAGGCTGGTGAATTTGGATTAATGAGTATTTTGATGCTTCAAAATCATATGACAAGAATAATTACTAATCAAAAAAAAAAAAAGTTTGTAACTTTATTAAGCAATCCAATTGATAGCAAAAAAGTTGTTGTAATTGGAACTGGATCATTAGGGGGGTCTATGATCAAACATATCAGTTCATTAGGAGCAAAAGTAATTGGAGTTAATAGAAGGGGTAAGGAAGTTGAAGGATGTTCAAAAGTTATAACATTTGATAGGATTGATGAAGTCTTACCCGAGACTGATTTTCTTTATTTAGCAGTTCCAGAAACAAAAGAAACAAAAGGATTAATAAATAAGAAAAGATTAGATGTTCTTAAAACTACGTGTGGAATTGTTAACATTGGTCGCGAATCTGTGATGGATTACGAACATCTAAGAAAAAAATTAGCAAAAAATGAAATTGCTGGAGCTATTTTAGATGTTTTTTCAGAAGAACCTATAAACAGAAATTCTAAGTTTTGGAATACTCCAAATCTGATAATTACACCTCACATATCTTCAGATAGCAAGGGAAATTATATCGAAATGGTTTTAGAAAAATTTTTTAAGAATTTAAAACTATTTATTGATAAAAAAGATTTGCTTAATCAAATAGATCCTAATTTAGGTTATTAGTCTATTTTGGTAACCAAGAATTATATAAAGGATGATCAATGTTTATCGGAAGTTTGATACTTTTATTTTGTCTTGATGAGCTGTAAACGGCTGTTACAAATTCTAATGATTTTCTGGCGTCTAATAAAGTCACTTCATCACTAATTTTTCCATCAAGTTTGTTAGCCACTTCATCAAACATTCCTGCGTACCAGGATTTAGGTTTTTCAACTTTTGATAATACTTCATCAATTTGACTTTGTGTAATAGGAGCCCTTGGTAAAAATGTCCATTCATCATCAGCAGGATGATAAGGTTTGTCCGGAGATGCTGCTGACTCAACAGTTAGTCCATCAAAACAAAATTTCAGTCTACTGGTATCATTTGCTGCACCAAGGGTAATAGAGCTAGAGACTAATGTCCCATCTTTCATTTCAATGGATAAAGATGCACAGTCTTCTACTTCAATATCATTTACTCTTGTAGTTAATTTTGCAAATACATTTGAAACTGGTCCTAATATCATACTCACTAAATCATGAATATGTATAGCATGACTTAATATTGCTCCTCCTTGTTCACCATCCCAAGTACCTCTCCAAGGTTTTGAATAATAATCTTTTCCTCTATTCCAATGAGTCTCCAATGAAGCAATTAAAGGTTTTCCAGCAAGTCCCGACTTAATCAAAGCTTTGAATTTAGAAAATGCTAATCCATACCTATATTGGAAAACTGGAAAGATTATCTTACCTGTTTCTTTACTAATTTTTTCGAGATCATCTACTTCTTTAAGGCTTGAAACCAATGGTTTTTCACAAATTACGTGTTTTCCTGCTTCTAGAGACTTTTTGCACGCAGAAAAGTGTAAATGGGGTGGAAGACAAATATCAATAATATCTATTTCCTTTACTTTTAATACATCATCAAAGTTTGAAGATATTTTTGTATCATTGTTTGATACCAATATTTTATCTATTGCGTCTCTTGTTAAACCACACAATGTATGAACACTAAATCGGCCTGATACTTTTTGAAAATCTCCAAAATGCTTAGCTCCTATATTAGTTCCTATTATTGCTACCTGATATTTTTTCATTTTTTTTCTGCTAATTCTTGAGCTTTAATTGCTAGCTCCATTGATAAGTAAGTAAGTTCTTGCGAACAAGCAGCATCAGTTCTATTCAAAACATCTTGAATTAAATTAGCAAAGTAGGGGAGTTTTACATTTGAACAGTCAATATGTTTAATTTCGTCATTATTTGCTAAAAATAACTGATTTCCTTTTTCAGATTTTGCTAAATCTGTGTATTTTCTAATTTCAATAAAGCCTTTATCACCCAAGATAAATAATCTTCCATCACCCCAAGTAGGAAGTGCATCAGGAGTAAACCAATCTAAACGAACATATCCATGACCACCATTTCCAGTAAGATTAACTTCCCCGAAATCTTGAAAACCAGAAAATTCTTTCTTAGTCGTATTTTCAACTAACGCATGGTTTACTTTAGCTTCATTTGAATTAGTAAATACTAAAAATTGATGAATTTGATGTGAGCCTATATCTGTTATTATTCCACCGTAACTATTACGATCATAAAACCAATCTGGTCTTTCATAATTACCCTGCCTGTGGGGACCAGTACCAATTGTTTGTTTTACTTTACCAATTTTACCCTCAGCAACTAGCTCTTCTGCTTTTGTAACAGCGGCTACATGAAATCTTTCTGAAAAATTAATTGACCAAATTTTTCCAGTATCTTTAACAGTTTGTTTTAGATTATTAAGTTGCTCAAGAGTTGTACATCCTGGTTTATCAACCATAACATCTTTTCCAGCTTTCATTGCGTCCATAGATAAATTTGCTCTATCTTTGGGAATGGATGAAATTAAAATCATATCAATTGTATCGTCATTTAAAATATCACTTTTATTATCTACTCTTTTTATTTGGGGATATTTTTTGCTAAATTCATCCAATGTTAACGGAGATCCTTCGGTCCAAAAATAATTACAACTACATCCCTCTTTTAGCATCTCATCAAGCATGTCAAAGATATGACCATGATCAATACCTAATACTCCAAGATTTATAGTTTTAGACATAAACTATTTTAGCAGATTAAAAATTTTAAATAAGATTTTATTATTGGGAAGGGTTATTCTCTTCAATAACTGTTTCATGTGTTCCTACTGGTTTTACTGGTTCTTCAATAGGTTCTGTTGCTGGATTAAGTTCTAAGCCAATAGGTGTTATTGTTGTAGGAAGAGGGGTAAATTGAGAGTCCGGGTTTTCAATAACCTCTCTAACATTCATTCTATAAATTCCATATGCTCCTATTAAACAATGAAATATAATTAGAAATATAAAATAACCATTCTCTCCAATTATATCCATAAACATAGAACATAAAAAAGGTCCGCTAATTGCACCCATTCCGAAAGTAAATTGTAAACCTGCACCAGCAGCTACAAATTTTTCTTTAGCTACAAAATCATTAGTGTGAGCAAAAATTAATGCAAACATAGGAAGACTAAAGAAAGCATACAAACCTGTAAAAATATAAAACCAAAACTTTGAGCTCGCTAATCCGTCAGGTAAATGCATAGTACCCACTGAAAAAATTGCACATAACGCAAAGAAAGCTGAAGCAAATGTAGAATATACTGTGACTGTTCTTCTGTCATAAATATCAGATAGTTTACCAATGGGCCATTGTGAAATAGCGCCAGAAATAGCTATTAGAAAAGTTACAAAAGAAATTTCAAAAATACTAAAATTCATTGACGCTGCATAAACAGCAATTAAAGCAAACATTGCAGAGTGACAAATTCCACACAAAAGAGCACTTACCATTCCAAAAGGAGATGCTTCATAAAGTTCTTTAATTTTCATTCCAATAATTTTTTTAAATTTTGGTGGTTTTTTCTTTGTTAGCAATATTGGAACAAGTGAAAGTGACATGAATAGAGAAACAAGTATAAATGGCTGAAAATTTTCCGGCTTACTGAAGTTTAAAAAAAACATTCCAATCGCCATAGATCCATAAAGAACAATCATATAAATTGACAAAACACTTCCTCTATTTTTATTGCTTGCTCGGTCGTTTAACCAGCTTTCAGCAATTGTATATAAACATACCATTGAAAAACCTGAGGCAATTCTTAATAGAAACCATGTAAATGGATTGACGATTATTGAGTGTACTAAAACAACAATAGAAGCAATTGATGCAAAAGCAGCAAATACTCTTATATGACCAACTCTTGAAACTAAAATCGGAACTGTTTTTGCTCCTATAAAATAGCCTACAAAATAACCTGACAACATAAAACCAGTTGCAGTTAAACTGAAACTTTCATGAACAGCTCTTACTCCAAGTAAAGAAACTTGAAATCCATGAGCTATCATAATTAGACCCATACCTGTGAATAATGCCCATGAATTTTTAAGTATCTTTTCCATAATTTCGCTATCTATGGATGATTTGATGCTAAATCAAGAAATTAATTAATAATTTTTTCAGGCTCTCTTAGTTTAATAAATGAGTGGATGCCCAAAGTGATAATTATCACGGCGCCTCCAATGATCGTCTCCAAAGTTGGTTGTTCTTTAACAACTAACCAAACCCAAATTGGACCTATTATTGTTTCTAATAAGAAAAATAGATTTACTTCTTCGGCTGGTATAAATCTTGGTGCGATTGTTACCAAAACAAAAGGCAGGGCAACACAAATAATACACATTATTGGTATGTAAATTTGATCGGTTCCAATTAAATTAAAGTTTTCAACAAAAAAGAAAGCAAATACTGCAACTCCTAATTTGCCCATTACAGCAGAAGGTAAAAGATCTCTGTCTTTAGCATATCTAATAAGAACTGCATTTACAGCTAATCCAGCAGCTGTAACAAATCCCATTATATTTCCAAATAGATTGCCGACTTGAAGCGAGTCATAAAAAATAAATAAAGCCGCTAAAAATGTAATGAAAATGGCTATCCAAGTCCCTTTACTAGGCATTTCTTTTAAAAATATTGCCCCAAGTATTGCGGAAAGCATAGGGGCTAAAGCAATCATAATCAACGTATTGGCCACGTTAGTATTTTGAATAGATATAATGAAAGTGATGTTGCAAATAGAAAAGCTAATTGCGTAAAATATACCAACTGTCCCAACTTTTAAAAAGGCATTTATAAAATTTTGCCTATAAAATAATAGCAGTCCTATTAAGACTATAAGAAAAGGTATGGCTCCTCTATAAAAAAGCATCCCCCAAGTTTCGATGTCTGAAAGCCTGATAAGTAACGAGTCTGGTGTAATGAACATTACAGCTATGAAGGCTAGCAATGAACCTTTCTTTTGATCTGATAATTTATTCAAGCTCTTAAACCTTTCCAAAATATCTTAGCAAGATTGATTTTAGATAGGTCATAGTATGTTTTTAATCCAGTGGGAGAGGTAACATTAATATCTCCATTGAGTTTCTGATCTATGAAGTCAATTCCAGCAAAATAAATATTATCATTCTTTAATTTTTTTCCAATAAGTTTTGAAATTTTTATTTCTTGTTTAGTAAGCTTAGTAAGTTTTGGCACAGCACCTTTGCTCATATTACTCAAATATGAACCTTTTTTAGGAACTCTTGAGATTGCACCACACACTTCACCATTTATAATAAAAACTCTTTTATCTCCTTTAGATATATTTTTTAAAAATTTTTGAAACATAGAATGACCATTTTTATTTAAAAAATTTGTAATAAGTTTTTTATCAAACTTATTTTTAATTAGATGAATTTGATTACCCCCATATCCATTAATGGGTTTCATAATCATACTGTTATTTTGTTTATGAAAGTTCTTAATTTCTACAATATTATTTGAAAATAAAGTATTAGGCATATATTTAATAAAATATTTTGAATACAATTTTTCTGATACATTTCTAATAGCGGCTGGGTTATTTATTACTTTTACTTTTTTTAAGCCATCCAAAATAAGAGTAGTAATTAAATATTCTGAATTAAATGGAGGATCTTGCCTAATTAAAATAAATTTAAGATTTTCAACATCAATTTTTTGTTTTTTATAAATTTTATAAAATTTTTTTTTCTCATAATTAAATTTTACAAATACTCCATTTGCATATGTTTTATTCTTGATGATGGATAAGTTTGAAGGAGTATAATAAAATATTTTATATCCTAATTTCTGAGCTTCGTGAGCTAAAAATACTGATGTGTCAGAAGAAATGTTAATTTTTTCTAATTTATCGCCTTGTATGCCTATTATTTTATTTGTCATATAAATCTTCTAAATTTTGAAATTTAGAGAATTTATTTATAACATGACTGGCGACTGTTTCTTTATTATAGATAATCTTATTTAAATGTTCCAAGTATTTAACTTCGTTTGTACCACTTTTTCCAATAAAATCTCTCTTTTCTAAGCCTTCTTCAGCAATTTTTAACAAGCTAGAGATCCAATAAATCATATCTTTACCCATCAAATTTGTATCAAGTCCTTTCATAGGGGCATCTTTATAAGCATTCAATAAATCTTTCTTTTCCCATTTTGAAATAAATTCTAATGCTTCGTCTAAATTTCCATATAAAAGACCAGTAAAAAAAGCAGGACCAGCACAGATACAATTCCAACCACAAGTATCCATAGATCTTAATTCAATATATTGTTTCAATCTATTTTCTGTAAATATTGTACTTAAATGCAAACTAAGATCATCAACACTTGGTAAAGATTTATTTATTTCTTGAATATTACCATTCATATAATCAGAAAATTTATGATTTTTACCGGATAAATATTTGTCATCTTTTTTTAAAAACAGTATTGGATAATCCATTACAAAATCAGCATATTTTTCAAAATCAACATATTCTAAAAAAATTTCTGGAAGACCACCCCTTGATGTTTCCTGCCATACTTTTGATCGGTATGATAAATATTTACTATTTTTTTTCTCAACAACTGAAGAGTTTGCAAAAAGTGCAATACTTATTGGAACTAAACTATTTGCTAATTTAAACTTTTTTATAAAGTCATTTTCAGATGTGTAGTCTAGATTTAATTGTGTCCCAGATGTTCTATACATCATATCTAAACTGAGTGACCCACCTTTAGGCATATCCTTTGTCATTACTTCATATCTTTTTTTTGGATTATTTGGAATTTCAGACAACTTAGATATTGGATCAAATCCAGCACTAATTATTTTTAAATCTAATTTTTCAACAACTTGTTTAAGCTCAAATAAATAATTATTAGCTTCAGAGCAAACTTCATGAATATTAGTTAATTGAGCACCAGCAAGTTCAATTTGATTACCTGGTTCTAAAGTTATACTCTTATTATCTTTGTTTAACGCTATTACGTTTTCACCTTCATAAGATGGTTTCCAACCAAATTCATATAAAATTTTGAAAATCTTTTTAATCGTAGAATAATTAATCCTTTTATTATTTTTCTGGTAGTAAAGAAACTTTTCGTGCTCAACACCTATTTTTGTATTAATGGGTTCCTTAATTCCTGATTTAAAGTGATCTATAATGTTACTTTTGTCCATATTAATGATTTAATCACTCTTACTAAGATATTCAACAGCGTCGCTCATGTTAGTTAATTTGTTAGAGCAGGTTTGGTTTCTACATATAATAACACTAGGTTTTGTATCACTATTTAATTGGTAAACAAATGTTGCAATTCCTAGATATTCTTTCTGTAAATAAACCTGCATTTCCTTAATAGACTGGGGTGTTCCATAAAATGTGAATGATAAGCTATTTTCGCAGATATCAAGGGTTTTAATAAAGCTAAACATCTGCGAGTAATAAGAGTTTATAACCTGATGAAATGATTTTTTAAGCACTTCATTTCTTTCAGACCATATTTTATCATTTGTAATTGAATATAATTTGTTTGAAATTAATAGATAAACACTATTACCATTAGGGATATTGCTATCATTTAAGTCTAGTGGACTTGCAAACAAATCATTATCTTTAATAATATTTTTCTGGAACAACTGAGTTTCATTATTAAAGAATAATTCCCAAGTGTCATTCATTAATTTTATTGATTTTTCTAAGGCTTTTTTATCAGCATTAACCTCATACAGTGTTATCATTAGTAGAGCATAATATACATAGTCCTCAAGAAAAGTTTCTATTTCTCTATTTTCATAACAATGAATAATTTTTTGATTTAATTTTTGATTTAATATTTTGATTGTTTCAATCGTCTTACTTTTTAAATCTTCATCATCTAAATTTACTGAGGTTTTGAGAAGAACTTGTAGCATATATGCATTTAAATCAGTTTGCGATTTATCGTCAAAAAATGGTTTTATTCTTTTTCTTCTTACATTGAGTAGTTTATTTTTTATGTGATCTAAGTTATTTTTGTCTCCATCAGGCATTAAATTTTTTTCTACCAGAATGTTATTTCCTTCAAAATTACCACTTTCTGAAATTTCATAATTATTTTCTAAATGTTTAATATCATCCTCCAAAAGATTTTTTAATTCTGCATATGACCAAACATAATATTTTCCTTCAACGCCTTCACTATCAGCATCAAATGCAGAACCATATAATTGTTCTTTGTTTTTAAATTCATTATTAAAATATTGAATTGTTTGTAAAAGTTTATTTTTAAAATAATTATTTTTGGTATTTTGATAAAATTGAGTTAAAAGATCTATGAATTGGATATTATCATAAAGCATTTTTTCAAAATGTGGAATGATCCATTTTTCATCAACAGCATATCTTGAAATTCCTCCTTCAAGCTGATCATAAATACCCTTCGTACAAAGATTATTAAGTAAAATTTCTACAGGTTTAAAATAATTTTTATTTTTAGTTTTTAAATAAAAGTAAAACATTGCATCAAACAAATAAAATTGGGGGAACTTTGGGGCTCCTTTAAAACTTCCATTATTTTCATCTAAATAATTAATAATTTTTTCAACAAATGGCTCCAATGGTTGATTTAAAACTGCAGATCTTTGATTTATTTTTGAGAAAATTTCTTTAACTTGTGGTGCTTGAGCTAAAATTTTCTCTCTATTTTCATTGTAGACGTTATGCACGTTGTTTAAGACTTTTTTAAAGTCAGGTCTCCCTTGAATTTCCTTAGGTGGGAAATAGGTTCCTCCTGTAAAGGGTACACCATTTTCGTCTAAAAACATTGATAATGGCCACCCACCTTGTGCGCCAGTTAATATTGATAAGCTTTTTTGAAAAACATAATCTAAGTCAGGTCTTTCCTCTCTATCAACTTTAATATTTATAAATTTTTCGTTCATTAGTTTAGCAGTTTCATCGTCTTCAAAACTCTCATGAGCCATAACATGACACCAATGACAACTTGCATATCCAACACTTAAAAATATGGGCTTTTTTTCTTTTTTTGCTTTTTCTAAGGTTTCTTTATTCCAAGGAAACCAATCAACTGGATTATCTTTATGTTGTTGAAGATAAGGACTTTTTTCGTTTTTTAAAATATTAGACAATTTAATGATGGTAGTAAGGTTTTCTAGAAAAAATATTCCTAACCATTGGTTCAAAATCTTTTAAAGTCATTGATTTATAATTTGGATCAAAAGAGGCTTGATCATAGTTTTCACAAAAATCTATTGTTGCTTGATAATGTTCTGCTTCCTTATATTTTTCTCTTGCGTTCTTATCCCCACCTAAGTGCTCTGCAGAGTAATAGGTTTGAAAAAAACCATGATGTAAAATAATCCAGTAAGTTTTTTCTGAAACATAAGGTTTAATTATAGATGCTGCATATTGAGAATGATTCATTGGAGCTAACTCATCTCCAAGATCGTGTAATAATGTTGCTACAACCATTTCTTCGTTTTCTCCACTCTTATATGCTCTTGTTGCAGCTTGTAACGAGTGTTCTAGTCTTGTTATCTGGTAGCCTTCAAGTGTAGTAGTTTGTGAAGCCAAATAATTCAAAATTCTATCTGCAGTTCTTCGTTCATATTGACTTTCTAACTTTTCTAAAAGCTGATAGTCATCTTTATTTCCATACTTCATCTCTGTGAAACTTACTTTTTTCATATTAATTATTTGATGCTGTGCTTAATAAGGAAAGTTGGGTTACTTTATCTTCTCCCAGCTCATCAATTATCTTCACAGGGTATTCTCCAGTAAAGTGGTGATCAGTTAATTGAGGATAATTTTCATTTCTTTTTTCAAATCCCATTCCTAAATATAAACCATTCAAACTTAGGAATTTTAGTGATTTTGCTTTTATAAATTCACAAATTTCAGCTGTAGATTTGTTTGCAGCCAAAAGTTCTTTTTTGGTTGGCGTATCAACACCATAAAAATCAGGGAATTTTATTTCTGGACTTGCTATTCTCACGTGAACTTCTTTTGCTCCTGAATCGTATAACATCTTTACTATTTTTGACGATGTAGTGCCTCTAACAAGTGAGTCATCAACAAGAACTATTCTTTTGTCTTTTATCACGGAAATATTTGGGTTTAATTTTAACTTAACACCCAAACTTCTAATTTGTTGAGAGGGTTCAATAAAAGTCCTTCCAACATAATGATTTCTAATTAAACCTAAATCAAATTTTAGACCTTTTTCCTCAGCATATCCTAATGCAGCTGCGTTACCTGAGTCTGGAACAGGCACAACTAGATCTGCTTCTATTTCATCTTCTTTTGCTAACTGTAAGCCAAAGTTCTTTCTGTATTCATATGCAGTTTTGCCGTTTAAAATACTATCTGGCCTAGAGAAATAAATATATTCAAAAACACAAGGTCTAATCTTTTTTGGTGGAAATGGTTTAATACTTTTAAGTTCATCGTTTTCAATATAAACAATTTCTCCATTTTCAACTTCTCTAACAAATTTTGCTCCAATAATATCAAAGGCACATGTTTCAGAGGCGAATACATATGAGTTTTTTAATTTACCAATTACTAAAGGTCTAATTCCGTATGGATCTCTTACTCCTATAAGAGTATTTTGTGTCATCATCACTAGAGCGTAGCCACCTTGAATTTGAAATATAGCATCTATGATTTTATCTATCGTTTTTCCTCTTTTTGATTTAGCAATTAATTGAACAATAGTTTCAGTATCCGATGTTGTATAGAATATTGCTCCATCCTGAACCAGTTTATTTCTTAATGTTATAGCATTTGTAAGGTTACCATTATGAGCAACGCCAATACCACCTGCATTTGTATCAGCAAAAAAAGGTTGTACATTTCTTAAAGCAGTTCCTCCTGTTGTTGAATAACGATTATGACCAATTGAATATTTTCCAGGAAGTTTTTTTAAAACTTTTTCATCATTAAAGTTATCACCAACTAATCCAAATCTTTTTTCTGAATGATATTTTTCTCCATCGTATGAAACAATACCACAACCTTCTTGGCCTCTATGCTGAAGCGCATGAAGACCTAAAGCTGTAAGGGTAGAAGCATCAGTAGAATTGCTTATTCCAAATACTGCGCACTCTTCCTTTACTTTAGGATCATATATCTTGAACTTTTTCTTTAGTTTCTTCATAATCTTTTTTATTAGGAAATTCTTTTATAAGGTAGTTGCTACCATTTTCAACCCATGCATATGTAAAAGCATCATCCAAATTAATTGGCCATTTTTTGTGATTATAAACGATATTTATAGTTGTATAAATGCAAACAATTATAATGTAAGCCCTAATAAATCCAAAAAAAAAACCAAAGATTCTATCTAAATTTCCTAATCCAGAGTAGGTGACTGCTCTATTAATTGCTTTATTTATTAATAAAATTAAGAATATAATTATTATGAATAATCCTATACCAACTGCTAGATCAAGTACATACTCACTATCAATTATATCTTCAAAAATCGGTTTTACTTTTGGAAAAAGAAATAGAGTAATTACATAAGCTAAAAGCCATTTAGAGGCTGACAAGATGCTTAATAGAAAACCTTTTTTTGTGCATGTGATTAAGGATAGTGCTGTGAAAACTAAATAAACAATATCAAAGGTATATAGATCAGTAAAAAAATCTTTTACAAATTCCATTAATTAATTAATCTTAAAAGGTTTAAATACCAAAAGTAAAGATGGCAATAATGATAAAACTGATATCATAGCCAATAGCATTGCTATCCCAGTAAAGACACCAAAATATATAGTTGGAATAAAATTAGATAAAACTAAAATAGAAAATCCAAATACAATTGTTATAGATGTATTTAGTATTGCTACTCCTACTGTGGAATGGCAATATTTAAGTGTTTTATTGTAATCTTTTATTTTAGTAAGTTCCTCTCTAAATCTATAAATATAATGAATGCTATTATCTACGGCAATACCAATCGTGATAGCAGCAATTGTGATTGTCATCATATCCAAAGGGATACCTGCCAGACCAATAATTCCTAAAATAAAAAAGGCGGCTATAAAATTCGGTATTACACCAATTAGTGAAATTTTAATGTTTCTAAAAAGAATTAAAAACATAACAAATATTCCAACCATTACAAAACCTAGAGTTAAGATTTGGGATTTAAATAAACTTTGAAGTAAATTATTAAATAAAATAAGCACACCTCCAAGTTTAAATTCATCTTTACTAATATTTAATTTATTTTCTAAATCAAAATTAATTCGATTAATAAGATCATTTCTTCTTAATCCATCTAAAGAGTCCTTTATTCTTAAACTTATTCGAGCTTCAGAATTTTTTATAGATATATATGGATCTACTATTTCCTTTTTAATATTATCTGGAATTTTAGTATACAGAATTCCCATTTCTAAAGTTTCAAGTGGTTTATTATTGTTTAATTTTGTTGCTACCTCAATTATTGATGAAAAGGATAAAACTTTACCAACAGCATCAATACCATCTAAGTAATTGTGAACTCGAGTTATTCTATTAATTTTGTCTTTTGTGAACCAATATTTATCATCATTTTCATCTTCACTACCCCAATCGTTCTCACTATCAGTTTCTTCATCTTCATCTTTTGGAAATTTTAAAATTACTTCTAGTGGAGTTGTTCCACCCAATTTTTCATCTATTAATTTCATACCTTTATAAATTTCTGTATTTTTGTCAAAATAATTAATGAAACTATTTTCTACTTCCAATTTTGAGATACCAAATATGCTTAAAAATATAATTATTCCAGTAAAACTAAATATGTAATTTTTGTTTTTCACTGCTAATAATCCAAGATAGCCTGTTATTTTAGAGTTTTTTTCTTTAGATAAAGTTACATTTGAGTGTTGTAGAAAGTTTAGCAATGTAGGAAGAAGGGTGAATGTAATTACTAATGAAGTTATTAATCCAAAAGTCATCATCCATCCAAAATCGATAATTGGTTTTATATCACTAAAAACTAATGACATAAAAGCACATATCGTTGTTAAGACAGTATAAAATATTGGCCAAATCATTTTTCTTGTTGTTAAAATTAAAATTTCAAATTTTTTCTTTCTTGGAAACTGTTTGTTTAATTGTAAAAATCTAGTACTCATATGGATATTCATTGCCATTGTTAGAATTAACATTAAAGCAATAAAGTTTGATGAAATTACTGTAACTTTCCATCCAACCATTCCAAGAAAACCAATCATAAATACAACAGAGAAGAAACAGCTAGAAATTGGAATTATTATCCAAACTATTTTTCTGAATACATACCAAAGAGTTAATATGATAAAAAGCAATACACCTATACCAAAAGTCAAAATATCATTTTTTATAAAGGTCATCATATCATCGGCAATCATTGGAATACCTCCAAGATAAATTTGATTATTTTTATTATATTTTTTTATTACCTCTCTGATCTCTAAAATATTTTGATGCCTCTCCTTTTTAATCTTATCTTTAAAAACTTCTAATTCTCTCTTTGTTTTAATTTGTTCATCTTTTACATTTTGTTTTATATAAACAATGATACCACTTGTTTTTCCATCTTCACTAATCACAAAATTTTTAAATACAGGACTATCTAAGATTTCATTAAATCCACGTTCTTTATCTATATTCTTACTTGTTAAAGTTTTAAAATTTTGAATACGTTCAATTAAACCATCATCTGTTACCTCTAATAGAGGTATATCTAAAAGTGTAACAACATTATGAACCCATTCTAATGACTTTAGCTCATTTTTTAATTCAGAAAGATTCCTTATTGATTCATCAGAATTCATTCTGCTATTTGGTGAGTAAGTGAGAACTAGAAATTCCTTTGCACCATATCTTTCATTTATTTCATTCAAATATATTAGATCTGGATCGTTTTCTAATAACAATGTTTCTGAGCTAGCATCTAAACGAAAGTCTTTAGAACAGTAAAAAGCTATAATCAAAAATAATAATAATATTGAAAAAACTAGTTTAGGTTTTTCAATAATATTTTTTTGATAAAAATTAGCCAACATAGGATATTAGCTTTTATAATTTATATTAATTATTTTGAATATCTTTAAATTTTGTAAACATTTCCTCAAATTCAAGCATTATGGTACCAGTTGGACCGTGTCTTTGCTTAAGTATCAGAAGTTCAGCTAAATGAGAAATTTCATTCATTTTTGCCTGCCATTCTGCGTGTTCTACAGTTGCAGGCCTCGGTTCTTTATTTTTTAAATAATATGATTCTCTGAATACAAACATGACAACATCGGCATCTTGCTCTATTGACCCAGACTCTCTTAGATCTGAAAGCAAAGGTTTTTTGTCATCTCTTTGTTCAACTGCTCTAGATAATTGAGAAAGTGCCAATACAGGAACTGATAATTCTTTAGCAATAGCTTTGAGTCCTTGAGTTATCTCAGAAATTTCCTGGACTCTGCCATCCTTAAGATTAGTTCCTTTCATTAATTGTATATAGTCAACTATAATCATATCTAAACCGTGGACTCTTTTAATTCTCCTCGCTCTATTGCTGAGTGCTGCAATAGTTATTGCTGGAGTTTCATCAATGTATAGTGGAAGCTCAGCTATATTTTTTGAAGTCTCTATAAACTTATCAAATTGTTCCTCAGAAATTTTTCCCCTTCTGATGTCATTAGATTTTATTCTAGATTGTTCAGCCAGAATTCTTGTTGATAACTGCTCTGAAGACATTTCTAAAGAGAAAAAAGCTATACAAGATTTTTCACCTTTATCTTGAATGTTTTTTGCAGCATGAAATGCAATATTTGTGGCAAGGGCTGTTTTACCCATCGATGGTCTACCAGCAATTATTATTAGGTCAGATTTATGCATTCCGCCCAGTCTATCGTCTAAATCCCTTAGTCCTGATGGTACGCCTACAATCCCTTCTTCATTTTTATAAGCATTTGCAGCCATTTCAATAGTCTGTTTCATTGCCTCATCAAATTTTACTAGGGAAGAGCTGAAAGACCCTCCCTCGGCCAAATCAAATAAAGATTTTTCAAAACTCTCAATTATTTGTTTTCCATCATTGTTCAAATCATTAAGTTTGGCTGTATCGATTATATTGTCAGAAATTTTTATAAGCTCTCTTTTCACAAATAAATCATATATTAGTTTAGAGTATTCAATACTCTGTCTAGAAGAAGTTGAAAATTTTGTAATTTTTACAAGATATTCAGGAATATTTAATTCATCTTTCTCGTTCTCAAAATGATTTTTCAAAGTTATTGGATTTGCCAGCATTCCTTTAGAAATTAACTTATCAATAGCACCAAATATTTTTTGGTGCATTGGATCATAGAAATTTTCACTCTTAATTAGTAAGCTAATTTCATCAAATGTTTCATTAGCAAGTAAAATTGATCCTATAACTGACTGTTCAGCTTCAATATTATTAGGAAGTTCTTCAAGTTTAGATTTAACTATATTTAAAGTTTGAGACACAAATCTAATTAATAGAATAAGTTATTAATAACAATTCTTTAATTCCCTTGGGGAAAATAATGTATAATTAATCTTCTTCTTGAGCTGTAGTTTTTATTACAATCTGTGTTTGAACTTCAGGATGTAAATTAATTAAAACATCAAAGCTTCCCAATGATTTTATCTCTTTAGATGGTTGTATTAATGACGGATTAATTTTTACTTGATGATTTATCTCAAGAACTTTTGATATCTCAGTTGGCTTAACAGACCCATAAAGCTCTTTGTTTTCTGTACTTAGTTTTTTAATCTCATATTCCTTATTTTGAATTTTCTCATTAATTTCTTTTGCTTCTTTTTTTCTATCTTGATCCTTTTTACTAAGTTCTTGTTTTATTTGTTCTACTTCCTTAATATTTTCCTTAGATGCAAATAAAGCCTTTTTTTTTGATATAAGAAAGTTTCTTGCATAACCTCTTTTAACATCAATTATCTCACCAATTGATCCAACTTTTCTAACATTTTCTAATAATATTACTTTCATTTATATTAATGCTAAATTTCTAGCTCTTTTTATAGACAAAGATAACTCTCTTTGTTTTTTCTGACTTACAGATGTTATTCTAGATGGTAAAATTTTTCCATTTTCTGAAACATATCTTTTTAATAATTTAATATTTTTATAATCTACCGCAGGAGCTCCCTTTCCAGATAGAGGACATTTTTTTTTAAACTTATATTTTTGATTCTGAAATATACTTAGTTTTGCAAAATTACTTTGTTTAGATTTTTTTTTATTATTTCTCTTTTTCATTTTTGTCTCTATTTAATAGCAAGTTGTTTCTCCTCAATTTTCTTAAAATAATCTGTTTCTAGATCAAATTTCTTAACTCTTACAGTTAAATATCGCAGAAGATTTTTGTCAATTTTTTCATTTTTTTCAAGTTCAGATATTGTTTTTCCATCTGCTTTAATCTTAAAATGAATGTAGTTCCCTTTTTTATTTTTTTTAATTATATAAGATAAGTTCATCAAACCCCAATTTTCTAATTTGACAACATTACCATCAAATTTTTCTACTATTTTAGAATATTTATCTTCTAATTGTTTCAATTGTGAAGGGCTAACATCCTGTCTAGCTATAATTGTGTGCTCATATAAGTTCATAATAATTCTTTTAAAAAAGAGAGGATATACTATTATAAATTTTTAATTACAATATAAAAAATAGGGTTTTTGCTTATATTTTCTATGTTTTCAGTTTTATTTCCAGGTCAAGGTTCACAATCAGTTGGAATGGTTAAAGATTTATATGATAATTTTGATTATATAAAAGAACTATTTCATCAAGCTAATGACACACTCAATTTATCAATCAGCAAACTAATTTTTGAAGGACCAAAAGAATTATTAGATCAGACTGAAAATACACAGCCAGCAATTTTTTTGGTTAGTTATTCAATTTTTAGTGCAATCAAAAAAGAAACATCACTAGATATTAGCAATGCCAGTTTTTTTGCAGGTCATTCGCTAGGTGAATATTCTGCGTTAGCTTGCGCTGGTGTTATAGATTTTAAAAAAACGATCAAACTTCTAAAAATTAGAGGTAATGCAATGCAAAATGCTGTTCCCAGAAATGAGGGTGGTATGGTTGCTGTATTAGGAGAGGAAACAAAAAAAATTATAGAAATATTGGAAAATAATAAAAATAATTTTAGCTGTTATTTAGCTAATGATAATTCTGATGGCCAAGTTGTAATCAGTGGAAAAAATATCGATATAAATCAATTTATAATTGAATTAAAAAAATCAAATATTAAAAATATCAAATTACCAGTATCTGCACCTTTTCATTGTCCCTTAATGAATTCGGCAACAAGAATTATGGATAAAGAGCTTAATCAAACTAAATTTTTTGTACCAAATAATATGATAGTTTCAAATGTTACAGCAGAACCATCAAATGACCCTGATTATATAAGGAGTCTTTTAATAGATCAGATTGAAAAACCAGTGCGGTGGAGAGAAAGTATAATAAATATGATAAATTTAGGTAATAAAAAATTCATTGAAATAGGTCCTGGAAAAGTATTGTCAGGCCTTGTAAAAAGAATTGATAGAAATGTCGAATTAATTCAAGTAAATAATATTGAAGATCTTAATAATCTAAAAAATTAATGATAGATTTAAAAAACTTAAATATAATTCTTACAGGCGCAACTGGTATAATAGGTAACTCTATTCTCGATAAATTAATTACCGCTGGATCAAATGTTTTAGCAACTGGCACAAATGAGCAAAAATTAAAATTAATCCAAGATAAATATAAAAATTTGAGTGTTTTAAGGTTTGATATCTCTGATCATAAAAATATAGATCAATTCGTGGAAGATTCTAATAAAATTCTATCAAATAAAATTGATATTTTAATAAATAATGCTGGAATTACCAAAGATAACTTATCAATTAGAATGAAAGAAGAAGAGTGGAAAAAAGTAATTGATATAAATTTAACGTCAACTTTTTTAATTACCAAAAGTGTAATTAAGAAAATGTTAAAATTTAAAAAAGGTAAAATTATTAATGTTACATCTGTTGTTGGACACACTGGTAATATAGGTCAAGTAAATTATGCTGCTTCAAAAGCAGGCATAGTTGCAATGTCGAAAAGCCTAGCTTTAGAATACGGAAAAAAAAATATTACTGTTAATTCTGTATCACCAGGATTTATAATTTCTGATATGACCGCAAAAATAAGCGAAGAACATACCGAGTTAATGAAATCAAGGATATCTCTTGATAAATTTGGCACCCCTGAAGATGTTGCTAATTCAATTGCATTTTTAAGTTCGAATCTCTCAGACTATATAACTGGAGAGACAATACATGTGAATGGAGGCATGTATTTTAGTTGACAAAATAAATAAAATATCTATTAACAAATTAACTAAAGGGAACAAAATGTCAGATGATATTTCAAGTAAAGTAAAAAAAATAGTTGCAGACCACCTTGGTATAGATGAAGCTAAAGTAAACGAAGATTCAAGTTTTATTGATGATCTAGGTGCAGATAGTTTAGATACAGTTGAATTAGTTATGGCCTTTGAGGAGGAATTTGGATCTGAAATATCTGATAGTGATGCAGAAAAAATTTTGACTGTTGGAGATGCAGTAAAATTTATTGAGAATAAAGCTAACTAATTTTTTAATTTAAATGGCCGAAAAAAAAGCTGGGGTGATTGTTATACTATCTTCGCCTTCAGGTGCTGGCAAAACTACATTAGTAAAAAAACTTTCAATAAGAAGCAATTTCAAAATTTCAATTTCATATACTACTAGGCGTCCTAGACTAAACGAAAAAAATGGTAAAGATTATTTTTTTATTCAAGATAAAGAATTTAAAACCTTAATAAAAAAAAGAAAATTTTTAGAGCATGCTAAAGTATTTAAAAATTTTTATGGGTCTTTAAAAGAAACGGTAATCAGAAATCTAGAAAAAGGAGAAAATGTTATTTTCGATATAGATTGGAAAGGTACGCAACAAATAAAAAATAAAAAATTAAAATATAAAATAATAACTATATTCATTCTTCCTCCATCAAAAAAAGAACTATTCAACAGATTGTTAAAGAGAGATCAAAAAGACAAAAAAATTGCAAGCGTTAGAATGAGACAATTTAAAAAAGATGTTCTTCATTGGAAAGATTATGATTTTACAGTAATTAACGATAAAATTGAATTATGTTATGATCAAATAGATAATTTTATTAAAAAACAAAAAAAAAACATTAAAAAATTAAGATATGATAAAAAAATTATCAAAAGTCATATTAAAAAGTTAATCAGTTAGAGTTTCATATAGTCTGCATATTTCATAGTACGTAACCTTATCTAAGTTTTGCGGCCTTAAATTTAAATCTAAACTTAATTTTTTTGCTATATCTTGAAAATTTTTAAATAAGAATTTAAGAGGTCTTTTAATCATTTTCCGTCTTTGGCTAAAGAAAACATTAGTTACATGTTCCAAATTTTTTGGATCTTTTAGCTCAAAAAAATTTTCTTTTGGAGTAAAAACCAATAAAGTGCTCTTCACTTTTGGAACAGGTTTAAAACTATCAGGTTCTATATCAATTATTTTTTTTACATCCATTTTCCAATTCGATAGAATTGATAACCTTCCATAATTTTTTGTGTTATTTTTAGCAATAATCCTATCTGCAACTTCTTTTTGAAACATTAAAACTAATTTGTTACAAAAGTTGTGAAGGTCTTTAATTTTAATCCATTTAGCTAGTATCTGTGTTGAAATATTATAAGGAAGGTTGCCAAATATAATTAAATTTTTGTTAGAATAATTTTTGTACGAAAATTTAAGCATATCTTCATTAAATATTTTAATTCTATTGCCAAATTTTCCTATCAAATGCTCTACTAACCTTTGATCTTTTTCAATTAATATAAAATCTTTTGGTTTTTTTTCTAAAATTTTTTCAGTTAATTTTCCTGTGCCAGGCCCAACTTCTAAAACTATATCTTTACTATTTATATTTCCTGTATCAGCTATTAAATTTATTATTTTTTGATCATTAAGAAAATTCTGTCCTAAACTTCTTTTTGAAGTAAAGTTCATTTTATTTTATCTAAAAAATTGAAAGCGTAAAAGATTGATGAAGGATCAGATTTATTTTTACCAGCCATATTTATATTAGGACCATGATCTGGGGTAATTTTAATAAAAGGTAACCCGATTGTAATATTAATAGCATTAAATTTAAATAAAGTTTTTACAGGCGTTAGAACTTGATCATGGTACATTCCAACAACAACATCAAATTTTTTTAAGTTCTTTTCTAAAAAAAAAGTATCTGCTGCAAAAGGTCCATCAACTTTAATCTTTTGATTGACCAAATATTTAATTGCTGGGATTATCTCTTTCTTTTCTTCACTTACAGGATCAATACTCTCACAGTGTGGATTTAGTCCCATAACAGCAATATTTGGATTTATTTTTAATTTTGATTTATAAAAATCATTTATTTTAGTTATATTATTAATAATTTTCCTTTTTTTTATATACTTTGATACACTTTTAATTGGAATATGAGTTGTTAAAGGACTAACGGATAGATTTTTATTATATATTAACATTACAGGTTCATTAGAATTTGTCTTTTTCGCTATGTACTCAGTAATGCCCGGAAATTTCTTTTTTAAAAAATGTTTTTTAGATATTGGTCCGTTTATCATTGAGAATTTCTTGTTTTTCTTAATTATTTTTAGACATAACTTAAAACAAGATTCTATATATTCATTTGAGTTACTTGAAATTTTAGAAAAAGGTTTGTCAAATTTATAATTGACATTAATGATATTAATTTTTTTTTGTAAAGATTTTCTTATTTCTGAAATTTTGTTTAGCTTTATTTCATATTTCAATACTTTCATTTGCTCTTTGAGCAAAGCGTAACTTCCAATTAAAATAATTTTTTTTTTTGTTCGTTGAAAATTTGATGACTTAAAAAATCTTAATAAGATTTCAGAAAAAGTTGAATTTGGCTCACCTAAAACTATTAATATTTTATCTGAACTCATTAATTTCAATATTTTTTTTTAACCTTTTGAAAAATATCATTGAAAAACTATTTAGCTGTCGATTAGTTTCTTTCTTTATAATTTTATTCAATTGATCATCTAAGTTGATTTCTTGTTTTAACTCTTTTTTATCATTTACTCTAATTAATATATATGCATTTCTCAGTTTTATAGGCATGCTGACGTCACCAATTTTTAAATCTTCGATACTTCTATTAATTTGTTTAGAAAGTTGCAAATCATTTACCCAACCGATCAATCCTCCTTCTTTTTTCGTATCTGAAATGCTATAAATATTTGCAGTATTCTCAAATCCAATATCTTGTAAACTTTTATTAATCTTAATTATTTTTTCATTAATATTTTCACCAAATTTTTCTTCTATAACAATCTCAGATAGATTGAATGCAAATCTTTTTTGGATATTTTTGTATTGGATCAAAATATTTTCCCTTAATTCTTCTTTATTGATAACAATATTATTAAAATATTTTTGATAAATTAATTTATTCCAAAAAGTTTCAATTTTTAGTTTATCTTTAAAAGTTGCATAATCTACTTGATTATTTTTCAAAATATTTAAAAGTTCATTTTTAGTCTTTATATTTTTACTCATCAGAAAATTTTTTTCAACTTCTTCCATTAAGCTTAGATCACTTTCTAAATCGTAAAATTTACTTAATTCTTTTTTTTTAACTAAATTATTAGTAAGAGATTCCTTAGCAATATTATAAGTTCTTGATTTATCTAATTCTTTTAATTTTGGATTTAAAAAAAATAAATAATTAATTTCATTTTTAATATCTATATTTGTTATTATTTCGTTACCAACTTTTATTTTTATATCAACTGTATATCCGTATACGTAACCATTAGAATAAAGAAAAATAATAACAATAAAAAACAATTTTATTTTATTCATTGTTTTCAAAAATTGTATTTGCAGAGCCTCTTATTTCTGCAAATGGTATAAACCTTATTAAAAAGTATAAACTTTCATCTGGCAATAGACTTCCATCCCTAAAAAATTTCTTTTGATATTGTAAAGATGCTAATAAGCAATCTGTTTCATATTCATACGATAATTTATAAAATTGAGTAAAATCATCTTTTAAATTCTTAGTAGTGTCAAATTGTAAAGAATGTTCTTTTGTAAATTTTATAAGCGTATTATTTTTTATAGTTTCTGTATTTCCAAAATCATGATTTTCAGTAATGTAATCAAAGGTAGAAAGAACCTTATTTCCTCCAATTTTGGCAGTTACTGCGTCGTAATTCGAGAAGTTTAGATCCCTATCATATGAAAAACTATAATCAAATTCAATTTTATTATCAATTTTGTAAAAGAAATTACCAACAATATCTGATCTTGTTTGGTCTAATTTGGATTGATTAGGTAAGCTTTTATCCTTTTTGTCACTTAAAGAATTTCCAATACTAAAGCCTACCAATTTTTCATTTGCAAGATTTAGTTTTTCATATTCAATCCCTAGCGTAAGTGATTTACCTCTCTCAACCATATCAGATCTACCAATTCTGTTATAAGAAAAAATATTATCATAAGAAATCCTTGCTTCTGTATTAGAAATATTTTTTCCATTAGTTGGACTAAGTCTTATTTGAGCAACAGGTTTTAAAAAATTAGTGCTGTTATCCATCTCTTTTTTTAGGGGGAATTCTGATTTTAATAAAAATGTTCCAAATATCTCATGATCATTTTTATTTTCATATACAGATGAATTCTCAGAATAAGTGTTAAAATTTTTCAATAGAAAATTGTAATCGGTTACTAAACCTTTTGTCGAAATGATATCAAGTGAATTAAAGTTAAAATCATTGTTTACAAGTACTTCGTATTTGTTTGTATCATAAACTTTTTGAAATCCAGATGAGGAAAAATTGAATTGACCATTATAACTTTCGTCAATTTGAATATCTTTAGAAAAGTTGAAATTTGGAAATACATATTGATATTTATCACTATCTATTTTTGATAAATCTTCATAAAGTATTAATGTGCTAGATAAATTTGTATCTTCATCAATATCACTCTCAATATTAATATGCGATCTAAGAGAACTATCATTTGTAATTATCTTAGTATAATCTTTTATATCATGTATTTTTAAATAATTATCATTACTCACATTCTGAATATTAATCTCGTAATCAGTTTGTTCATTAATATTTCCATTTAATTCAATGAATAGGTGTGTATTTGAGTTATTTTCATCATTATTAAAGCTAAAGTCAGCAATTAAATCTGAGTTTTCAAATGCTTCTCTGTATTCACCGTGCAAAATAAAATCATTATCAACATATATCCTAGGCTTAAATGTTAGATCTTTTGAGTTTGATATATTGTGAAAATAAGGGACACTTAATGATGCGCCTAAATTATCAGAACCTTTGTAAAAAGGGGTTAAAAATCCAGATTTTCTTTTAACAGATGGATCTGGATGATTAAAATATGGAATATAAAAAACTTTTTTGTCAAAAACTTTTAGCCATGACTTATTATATTCAAATACTTTATCTATTTTATCATGATTAAATGTTTTACTTTGAAGTTCCCAACCTCTACAACTCTTGTTGTCTTTGTTGCAAGTGCTAAAAACACTTTTGTAAATCGTAGTGTTTTCATTATCAGATTTTATACTTTTACCTTTTAATATAGGGTCGTTATTTTCATTACCAAAAAAAGAATTCTCAAACTCAACAACAATTTCCTTTCCTGCAATTTCATTAGATTTAAGATTAATTTTAGAATTTTCAAAAAGATAATTGTTTAGACTTTTATCTGTAACAATTACTTCTTTGGAAAATATAATATCATCAAGTAAGTTTAATATTAAACCTTTATTGAAAACAAATTTATTTTCACTTTTATCGTTTACCGTAGTAAATTCATCACTTGAAATTTTATTTAATTTTCTATCAAATAATACATCAAAAGAATTAACTTCGTATATCTCTTCAATTTCAATATACGTTTCACTTTTAGAAAAAACCTTATTATCTAATTCTTTGTAAATTAATTTTTCACTTTCAATATAGATATTATTCTCATTATCATAATATTTAACACTATCTAATATTATCAGCTCAGAAATTTTTTTATTATAAATAAACTTATTACCTTCTATGATTATGTTGTTAGCAGTGATATTTGCTATTCCTTTTGTTGCAAATATCATATTCCCACCTTCTTCTACTTTAATATTCTTAGAGTCAAATATTATGGACTCAGCTTTTAAATCTGAATTAAAAAAAGCAAGTATGATTAAAATAAAATATGTAAAATATTTAGTTCTCATTTATCCTAGTCAATCCTAATGCACATAAAAGAAATATAAGTATTTGAGGTAACCACACCGAAATTTCAACAGGCAATGTTTCATTTTTTCCAAATAGAATAGAAAAATAATTTATATAATAAAATATTACAGATACCAATACACCAATAACTATTAAGAAAAATTTTGATTTTATAAAATTTAGTTTAAACATCAACAATGATCCTATTACTGTAGTGAGTGTTAGATAAAATGGTATACTATAAATTTTATTAAGATGAAGCTTTACTTCAGTGGGTGAATATCCAATTGATTTATAATTATCTTTTAATTTAATTAATTGAAGAATATTTAAAGAATTTAAATTTGAATATAAATTTGAAATTATTTCTCCATTGAACGAAGATGAATATTTGTAATGATCTAAATTCTCCGTCTTTCTTTGATCAGAAAAAATCTTTACATCCTTCAATAACCAAATTTTTTTGTTTATATTGGCTTTTTCTGAAACAATAGTGCTTTGTAATTTATAATTAATGTCTAATTCTGTTATTTTTAAATTCTCTAGATTATTAATTTTGTATGACTTTGCATTAATTATAAAAATTTTTTTACCATCTCTACTTTTTTCCTTAATCCATAAACCATCTTCATTTACAACGGCTAAATGATCACTTTTATCTGAATATTTGTATTTAATATTTAGGTACAAACTTTTCAAATTAGCGGAAAAAGAATAATAAACTACTATGAATAATATTCCGGCTATTAATGAAACAATTGAAATTAAAATTGTTATTTTAGAATTATTTACACCATTAGTCCTTAGCAGTTCAATTTCATTATTATCGAAAAGAGAGATAAAGAAAAACATGACAGCTAATAAAAAAATAAATGGAAGAATTTCAAAGATTATTGAGGGAATATTTAAAATAGTTAATATTATAGGATAATAAAGATTACTTTCTTTATTTTCAAAATATTTAATTTCTTCAAATATATTTAAAAAAAAACTTAAAAAAATAAATACTACTAGAACAATCATAATGTTTTTCAAAAGTAGTTTGGTTAGATAATTTTCGTATTGTTTGAGTATCATAAAAAGTTCAATCTAAATTTTGTAAATATTAGCAATAATAAGTAGTAAATAAATATTAAGATTAATGGTAGAAGAAAAATAAAATAAGCAATGTTAATTGAGTTTAAAAAAAATTTTAAACTTAATTGAGATAATATTAAAGTACCAATACCTGATAAAAAAATATTAAGCTTATGAAATTTAAAAAAGTATTTTGATTTTGGTTCGATAATCAAACTTGCTCCAATAAGTGAAATTACTATTGTATAAAATGGAAGTATAAATCTTTTGTACAACTCTTCACTTATTGATTGCACAGTTCTTAAATGGCATGTAGAATTTGACGGAGCTTGTATTATTTCGTTCTTATTTAATTTTTTTTTTAAAAAAAATTCTTTAATGCAATTATATAAAATAATTGAGTCTAATTCTTGAACTTTTGATCTTGTAACAGTCTTAGTTGAAAAATCCGAAAGGTCATAATCTGTCTCCGAAAAATTTAATGTAAATGTATTATTTTTATTTATGTTTGTTATACCACCGTTAAAAAGTCTTAAAATATATTTGTTATTTTTTTTTATAATTCTACCTTTCTCTGAAACAATAATTTTTGATTTATGTACATCAATTTTTTCATTTATATAAATTTTATTTAGTGTTCCATCTTTTTTGTATTCTTCAACAAATATTGTTAAATTCTTTACAACATTAATAAATTTTTTCTCAGATATTAATTTAGGAAGAAAATCTATATTTGACTCTTTTATAAATATTCTACCAAGATTTTGTGTTTTCGGGACTACAAACAAATTAAGAATTAGTTGTAATATTAAAAAAAAGATTGAAAATCTGAAAATAAAGTTAATAAACTTTATTTTTTGAATTCCATTATTCCAGAATACAATTAATTCGTTTGTATTGTTATATTTATTTATTACATAAAAAATTGAAATAAAAAAAACAAAAATTATAGTTTTACTAAATATTTTTGGTAAATTTAATGACACATAGTAAAAGTAAATCTTAAGACTATGACCATCGTCAGAAACCAAATCTAGCAGATTAACGGCTTGTATGACCCATACAATAAAAGTAATACTAAACGAAGCAATTAAAAAAAAACTAACTATATCTAGTGAAAATTTGCGAAATATTAATTTATTCATTGAAATTTTTGTTTTAATAAATATACAACATTATCTAATAAATATTTCAAAAAAAATGACACTAAACTTAAAATTTACGACTAAAACGCCTAAAGTGGCTCTAGATAAAGAGATTGTATTCTTGAAACAAAAAAATTTTAAAAGTAATTATCTCAAGCCATTAGCTAAATCTGTATTTTCAAGTAAGTTATTTAATGAACAAAATTTCTTAATTAAAGATTACAATGATAAAAGTTATGTATTTGTAAATTGTTTTGAATCAAAAGTTTTATTGGACTTTGAGAAATTAGGATCAAAGCTTTATATATTTCTTAAAAATAATAAAATTGAAAATTCAATAATAAATAACAAAGATAATTCTTTAACAAGCATTCAATTGGAAAAAATATTACATGGTGTACAGCTAAAATCTTATAATTTTGCTCTTTACAAAACAGATAAAAAAAAAAATATAGGCATTAATTTATATGTAGTTGGAAATGATAATAAAAAAAATTTATTAAGAAATAAGCTAAATGCTTTATTAGAAGGAATTTTTCTAACTAGAGATTTAGTCTCTGAACCAGGAAATATTTTGCATCCAGATGAATATGCAAAAAGAATAAGTAAATTAAGAAAATACGGATTAAAAGTCACAGTATATGACCAAAAAAGATTAAAGAAATTAGGTTTTAATGCATTACTTGGTGTGGGGCAGGGAAGTATTAGAGGTTCTTATATGGTGACTATTGAATGGAACGGAAATAAAAATAAATCAAAACCTTTAGCTTTTGTTGGAAAAGGCGTTTGCTTTGACACTGGAGGAATTTCACTCAAACCAGCAAAATTTATGGAAGATATGACTTACGATATGGCAGGATCAGCAACTGTAGTAGGTCTTATGAAAACTTTAGCTTTGAGAAGATCAAAAATTAATGCTGTAGGAGTTGTAGGACTAGTTGAAAATATGCCTGGAGCAAACGCCCAAAGACCTGGAGATATAGTAAAATCCTATAGTGGTCAGACTATTGAAGTATTAAACACTGATGCTGAGGGAAGATTAGTTTTAGCAGATGCACTTACATATACAGAGGAAAAGTTTAAACCAAGTTTGATTGTTGACTTAGCAACATTAACTGGAGCAATAATTGTTGCACTCGGGTCGGAATATGCTGGATTATGGTCGAATAATAAAAAATTATCTAAACAACTTTTTGATGCTGGAGAACAAGTAGAGGAAAAAGTATGGGAAATGCCTTTGCACGAAAATTATAACAAACTAATGAATTCAAGTAACGCTGATATGCAAAATATTAATTATGTTGGGGGAGCTGGATCAACAACTGCAGCTCAATTTTTGCAAAGATTTATAATTAACAAAACACCTTGGGCGCATTTAGATATTGCTGGGATGGCATTCTCTAAATATGCTGGAGCATTAAATTCTGGTGGTGCAACTGGATACGGCGTTAGATTATTAAACAAATTTATAGAGGAGAATTATGAGTAATATTGAACAAACATTATCTATAATTAAACCAGATGCTGTTGAAAGAAATTTGCAAGATCAGATTAAAAGTGAATTTAAAAATAATGGATTTGAAATTTTAAAAGAAAAAAAAATTCATATTTCCAAAGATGAGGCAGAAAAGTTTTATAAAGTTCATGAGTCTAAACCATTTTACAACGATTTGTGTGCTTATTTATCTTCAGGACCAATTGTTGTAATGAGTCTTCAAAAAGACAATGCAGTTTTAGAAAATAGAAAATTGATGGGAGCAACCAATCCCAAAGATGCTGAAGAGGGAACACTAAGAAAAAAATATGGTATTTCGATTGATAAAAATTCTGTTCATGGATCAGATAGTGCTGAAAATGCCAAAATAGAGTTAGATTTTTTTTTTAAGGATTAGTTAAAAACTTACGAATAGCTTTTGGATAAATCTCGTGTTCGATTTTAAGCACTTTTTTTTCCAAACTTCTTACATTATCTGATTTAAGAATTTTTACTCTTTTTTGTAAAATAACTTTACCCGAATCTAGTTTTTCTGTTACTTTGTGAACTGAAGCTCCTGCGAATTCATCTTTATTTTTAATAGCTCTTTCATGTGTATTTAATCCTTTATACTTTGGCAAAAGTGATGGGTGAATATTTAATATCGGCTTAGAAAATTTTCTTATAAAATTACCAGATAATATTTTCATAAATCCAGCCAAACAGAGTGTATCTATATTGTATTTTTTTAATAATTTAAGTGAATTATTTTCAAAATTCGATTTTTTTTTAAACTTAATTCCACAAATTTTTATTTTTGATTTAGATGCATATTTTAATCCTTCAGCATCTGGATTATTTGAAATAACTAATATAATATTTATTAAAGAATTTTTTTTTTTTGAGTATTTTATTAAAGACTTTAAGTTACTACCTCTACCGCTAATAAAGACAGCTATATTTCTTTTACCAGGATATTTTTCCACTTAATTTTACTTTTTTTAAATTTTTAACTATTTCTCCAATTATATAGGGTTCAAATTTTTTTCCAAAATATTTTCTGACTGAATTTAAATTTCTAGGATTTACAACTAAACAAAAACCTACACCGCAATTAAATGTCTTTAACATTTCTTTCTCACTCACACCCATTTTATGTAACCAAGTAAAAATTTTTAATGCTTTAATTCTATTTAAATCTATTTTTGCACATAAATGTTTTGGTATTATTCTTTCAATATTATCTACTAAACCTCCACCAGTAATGTTTGCACAGCCATTTATTAAATTTTTTTCATTTAGAATAGATAATTCTTTCACGTAAATTTTAGTTGGTCTAATTAATTCCTCTTTAAGAAATTTGTTTACTTTTAAATTTATTTTCTTTTTTTTTATGAGATATCTAACCAAGGAATAACCGTTAGAGTGAAGTCCGTTGGAAGGTATGGCTAAAATAAGATCATTATTTCTTATTTTTTTATTAAGTATTTTTTTTTTCTCAACAAGACCAACAGCAAAGCCCGCTATATCAAATTTCCCTTTTGTATATGTTCCTGGCATTTCAGCAGTTTCGCCACCAACTAATTTGCAACCAGCAATGTGGCAGCCCTTAACAATTCCTCTAACTAAATTTTTTAATTTACTCAAATTAATTTTGCTTACTGAAATATAGTCTAAGAATAAATAAGGTTTCGCTCCTTGAACGATCAAATCATTTACACACATTGCAACAAGATCTATTCCAATTGTGTCAAATTTATTAAGATCATTTGCAATCTCAATTTTAGTCCCAACTCCATCAGTACTAGTAACAATGTGAGGGTTTTTTAATTGTTTAGGTATCGGAGAGATTGCTCCAAAGCCCCCTATATTCTTAAAATCACCACTTTTGCTTGATTTTCTTGCCAGCGAACTTATGTATTTAACAAATCTATCTGCTTTTGGAATATTAACTCCACTCTTACTGTATGTTAATTTATTTGATGCCATATAACAAAGTTATGTATTTTTTTAAAAAAAATATATCAAGTTGTTTATATATATTTTTCATATTTTTAACCTTTAATTTTATAGAGTTTTCCACAAAAAAGGCACTTGCTAAAACTTTTGTTGTTTCAAAAATTGAAGTTGAGGAAAAATATAATCTTAATTTTGATAAACTTAAAGTTATTGATAGAGGCTTTAAAAAAGCATTTCAAAACATCAACCAAATGATACTTGAGAGAAAAGATCTTGATAAAATGGGAAATACGTCAATCGATGATATCAAAAAATTAATTGAAAACTTTTCAATATTGGACGAAAAATTTATAAATCAAAAATATAAAAGTATTATGGAGGTAGAATTTAATAGAAAAAAGTTAATAAAATTCTTAGACTCTAAAAATATAATACTTTCATTACCAAAAAAAATAGATGTTTTATTAATACCAGTTCTAGTTGATTTAGAAACGAATAGTTTTCACTATTTAAATGATAATATTTTTTTAAAAAATTGGGAAAGTATTGAAAAAAATTATTTTCAAATTAATTATA
>CABXYN010000015.1 GCA_902516395.1 uncultured Pelagibacteraceae bacterium
TTTCTTCCAATTTGTTTATAAAAAAATTTGTTTAATTGAAAATCTGGTGGATTTACATCAATGATTTTAAAGTTTGGTCCAGGACTCTTTGTGCTGTTTAAATCTTTTACAGAATTTATTTCTAAGAAACTTCTGTCTACATTAATTTTCACGAGACCATTTTACCAATTTTCTCTCCACCAAACAAATGAAAATGCAAATGAGGAACTTCTTGTCCGCCGTCATCACTTACATTTGCTAGAGCTCTATAGCCTTTTCCTGTATCAACAGATATATTTAATTTCTTTGCAACAATATTTATACCCTTAAATAGTCCAACCATTTCTTCAGGAGAGGCGTTTTGACTAAAATCGTCTAAATCAACATATTTTCCTTTTGGGATTACTAAAGCATGAATTTTTTTTTGAGGATTTATATCATGAAAGGATAAAACAAATTCATCCTCATAAATTTTATTACATAATATCTCATTTCTTAATATTTTTGCAAATATATTATTATCATCGTAACTCATGATTACGTTTTTTCTAGAACTGATTTTACTGTATCACCCATAACAGATGGATTTTTAGAAATTGTAATTCCACACTCTTTTAAAATTTCAACTTTTTCAATTGCACTTTCCCCATAGGCTGAAACTATTGCACCTGCATGACCCATCACTCTTCCTTTTGGTGCAGTTAGTCCAGCTATATAAGCAATAACTGGTTTCTTCATATTTTCTTTTGCAAATTCGCCTGCTGCAACTTCTTGTGGACCGCCAATTTCACCAATCATCAATATTGCATCTGTCTCGTCATCTGTTTCAAACTTTTCTATTATATCTCTAAATGAGCTTCCGTTTATTGGATCACCACCAATACCAACACTTGTTGAAACACCTATATTTAAATTTTTAAGTTGCTGAGCAGCTTCATACCCTAATGTTCCTGACCTACTAATAATTCCAATTCTACCTTCTTTATAAATATGTCCTGGCATTATTCCCAACATTGATTTTCCAGGACTAATAATTCCCGCACAGTTTGGTCCAACTAATGTCATTTTTGAACTTTTAGTATATCTTCTCATATACCTCTTTATTCTAATCATGTCGTGAGAAGGTATTCCATCAACTATTGCTACACATATTTTTATTCCAGCATCAGCTGCTTCCATTGCGGAATCTGCTGCAAAAGCTGGCGGCACAAATAAAATTGAAGCGTCGGCTCCTGTTTCGTTAACTGCATCTTTAACTGTATTAAACACTGGTAAATTTAAATGTTTTGAACCCCCTTTTCCTGGAGTTACCCCACCAACTACATTTGAGCCATATTTTATCATCTCATCTGCATGAAAAGAGCCCATTTTACCTGTAAAACCTTGAATAATTATCTTACTATTTTTATCTACAAGTACAGTCATGATTTACTTATTTAATGCTGCAACTGCTTTATTAGCTGCATCCTCTAATGTGTTTGCCTCTATATAATTTATTTTACTCTCTTTTAAAATTTGATTTCCTTTTTCAACATTAGTTCCCGCTAAACGAATGACTAATGGAACTTTAATCTCAATTTTTTTAAGGGCATCTACGATACCTTCTGCAACCCAATCACATCTATTAATACCTGCAAAAATATTTACAAGGATTACTTTAACTTTTTCATCCATTGTGACTAATCTAAAGGCCTTAACTATTTTTTCTGGTGTTGCACCACCTCCTACATCTAAAAAGTTTGCAGGGGCACCTCCAGCTAATTTTATCATATCCATGGATGCCATTGCTAAACCAGCACCATTGATAATATTACCTATATTCCCATCTAAACTGACATAGTTTAAACCTCTATCTGATGCAAATATTTCTTTAGAATCTTCTTGTGTTTTATCTCTTAGTTCAGAAACTTGACTTCGTCTAAACATTGCATTGTTATCAAAACTCATTTTACAATCTAAAGCTAAAATTTGCTTTTGTTTAGAAATAACCAATGGATTGACTTCAACCATTGTTGCATCTAATTCACTGAAAGCTTTATAACATCCAATAATTGTGTCTGATGCTCTTCTAATTAAGTCTGGCTCTATACCAAGACCAAATGCTAATTCTCTAGCTTGAAAATTTTGCATTCCAACTGCAACTTCAATTTTTGATCTTATTATTGTTTCTGGTTTTTCCTTTGAAATTTCTTCAACACTCATTCCACCTTCTGTCGATGCAACAACCATAATACTCTCTGAACTTCTATCAAAAACTAATCCTAAATATAATTCCTTTTCAATATCTGTAGCTTCTTCAATATAAATTCTATTTACAATTTTTCCTTCAGGGCCTGTTTGATTTGTAACTAATTTTTTTCCTAGTAATTTATCTGTAGCTTGAGCAACTTCTAATGGAGTATTGCAAACAATTATCCCTCCAGCTTTTCCTCTAGCACCAGAATGAATTTGCGCTTTAACAACCCATCTTGATCCACCAATTTCTCTAGCTTTATTCTCAGCATTTTCCGGACTGTAAACAATCCCACCTCTAGGAATTGTAACCCCAAAGTTTGAAAGTATTTTCTTTGCTTGATATTCGTGAATGTCCATAATTTTATTTATTTATTATGGATTAACTTGTCGATATTTACAATGTTTTCAGCCATTCTAGCTGATGCAGCATCAATCATCCTACCATCAAGCTGAGCAGCTCCTTTGCCCTCTTTAGCAGCCTTTTCTAGTTCTTCTAAGATCCTTTTAGCCTTAGTAACCTCTGCTTCTGGTGGAGAAAATACATTATTTGCTAGTTCAATTTGTGAAGGATGTATTGCCCATTTACCCTCAATACCAATTGCAGCACCTCTTTTAGCAGCTGCCGTATAAGCATCTGGATCGTTAAAATCTCCAAACGGTCCATCAATTGCTCTTATGCCATATGCTCTACAAGTCATTACTAATTCGGATAAACCATGATGCCACTGGTCACCTGGATAATTTTCATTAAGCCCACCTATAACAGTTGTTCGTGCCCTTAAACTTGCTGCATAGTCTGCAACACCAAAATGTAATGCCTCTAATCTTTCACTTGAAGTTGCAATTTCTTTAATATTTGACATTCCTAATGCTGTCTCAATCAGACATTCTATTCCAATTTTATTTTTTAATTTTTTATTTGTTTCAATTTGAGTTAACAAGCAATCAACCATGTAAACGTCACTTGCTGTTCCTGCTTTTGGAACTAAAATTGTATCTACATTTTCTCCAGCTTGCTCAACTATTTCAATTAGATCTGAATACATGTAATGAGTATCTAAACTATTTATTCGCACAGAAATAGTTTTACCACTACCTCTCCAATCCATTTCATTCAAAGCTTTAATTACATTTGCTCTTGCAGTTATTTTATCATTGGGAGAAACTGCATCCTCTAAATCTAAAAAAACATAATCTGCTGCTGAACTAAGAGCTTTATCAAACATTTTAGGAGATGAACCTGGAACTGCTAATTCACTTCTTTGTAATCTTGATCTTGCAGGTTTATAAAATTTATGGCTCATTTTTTTCTTTTATCTAATTCACTCATGACGTCTTCAATTTTAATATTATTTGCCTCAAGATACATTATTAAATGATAAAATACATCTGCAGCTTCGTGAATTTTATTTGAATCTTTCTCAACAGCTTCGATAAGTTCATTTATTTCTTCTAAAACTTTTGCTTTGCTCAAAGATGTATCACTCAGAAGTTTATTAGTATAAGAACCATCAACTGGTGAAGATTTTCTTTCTCTTGCAAGTTTAAATAAGCTCTCAAGGGTATTTAGCATCTCAAATCCTAACAGGTATTCCTTTTGAGTCCAAATATTCTTTAGCTTCCTTCACAGAATATTTTCCATAGTGAAATATGGATGCTGCTAAAACCGCGCTAGCATTGCCTAATTTGATGCCATCAACTAAGTGATGAAGATCACCAACTCCTCCTGAAGCTATTGTAGGTATGTTTACCATTGAAGAAATTTTAGACATAAGATCAATGTCATAACCTGCCTGGGTACCGTCTCTATCCATTGATGTGACCAGCAACTCACCTGCTCCACTCTCTTCCATCTTTTTTGCAAATTCTAATGCATCAATTCCTGTATTGTTTCGTCCACCATGAGTAAAAACTTCCCACTTCTCTCCTTTTTTTTTAGCATCAATTGCTACTACGATACATTGAGATCCAAATTTTTTTGAACTTTGAACTACAACATCAGCATTTTGTACTGCAGCAGTATTAATTGAAACTTTATCAGCCCCATAGTTTAAAAGTTTACTAATATCATCTACACTTCTAACTCCACCACCAACTGTCAAAGGTACAAAACATTTTTTAGAAGTGTCTTTCACTACCTCATAAATGGTATCTCTGTTTTCATTTGAAGCAGTTATGTCTAAAAAACAAATTTCATCTGCACCACCATCACTATAAATTTTAGCTTGCTCAACGGGGTCACCTGCATCTTGCAAATCAACAAAATTTATACCTTTTACAACTCTTCCATTTTTAACATCTAAGCAGGGTATAATTCTATTCTTAAGCATCTATATCTATCTCTTTTGCAAGTTCTTCCAGTTTAATATCACCATCATATATAGCTTTACCAACTATAATGCCTTCAATATTTTTATTATTTATTTCTTTAGCCTTTTTAATATCATCTATTGATGAAACTCCCCCAGAGATAATTACAGGACAGTTTGAATTATTAGCCACATTTTCTGTTTCATTAAAATTTGGACTTAACTTCATTCCATCTCTATTAATATCTGTATAAATTAATCTACTAGCTCCATAATCATTTACATCCTTTAAAAATTCTAAAGTCTTTAAATTAGAATTTTCTTTCCATCCAGATACAGATAAATAACCATCTTTAGCATCTAGACCTAAAGCAATTTTATCTGGAAATTTTTCACATGCTTCTTTTAAAAAATTTTTATCTTTTATTGCAGCACTTCCTAAAATTATTTTCTCAACTCCAGCATCAGTATATTTTTGAATACTTTCAAAGTTTCTTACACCTCCACCAATTTCAATTTTAAGATCAAATTTACCAATAATCTCCTCAATAATATCAATATTTACAGTCTCTCCTGTTAATGCTCCATCCAAATCAACTATATGTAAATTTTTAAATCCGTGATCTTTATATTTACCAGCTTGATCAACTGGTGACATGTCATATTCAGTTTTATTATCAAAGTTTCCTCTGACTAACCTCACACACTTCTTATCTTTAATATCAATTGCTGGAAATATTTTCATTTTATATAAGATTTAGAAACCTCGAGAATAGAATTTGGTCTTAATTCTTTTTTATTTTTTCTGTAAGCATAGATTTTATACTTTTCTACTTTTTGGGAATTTAATTTTTTACATTCAATTTCACTTAATAATTTTTCACATTTTTTTTCTGAACGGACCCCATCAAAAAAAGCAATTCTTTGAGGCATTTTGCTTTTGCCAAAAGTATTTTTATATCGTGAAATAAAGCTATTATATAAACCGTATCTTAAATTTTGCTCTAATCCTTTCGTTGGATGGTTTGAAATACCTTTAAAGTCAACTTTAAGTTCTCCATCAATCCAAACTTTCATAAAACCTTTTTTAGAATCTGGATGCCAATTTGTGTTGAATATAATTTGAGTCCAATTTCCAATAAACTCGTCGTTTTGTTTTAAAACTATCTGACTATCTCTGAAGGTATCCCCATTTCTATTAAAAATTAATCCAGCGTGTGTATGCTTGAACATGACTAAAACTTTTGACGGCTTTAGTCTTTTCCATTGAATAAGGGACATATTTGATGGTGCGACTGAATTGTAATCCTTTGGTAAATAAATATAAAACTGATACCAACGTTCTACTTTAGATGGGTATTTTTTATAATAAAGTTCTGTTCTCTCTCTGTCATTTTTACAATCACTCCATTTTGGTTCATAACCACATTCTCCATCATTTAATTCAAACTTGATAGATTTTTCACCAACTATTGAAAAGTCAGAAATATATACAGGATTTATTGCATGCTTAGCATTAAGCATATGAAATTTTTCTGGAATTGATCTGCCGTATTTATCTTCCTTTAACGCTTTTTTTACTTTGGAAAATTTAGTTTTTGAAAAAGCATTGTTTGTTAAAAATATTCCAATTACTAGAAACAATAAAAAATTCTTCATAAATTTATAAAATTATCAATTATTTTAAGTCCAATTTTATCACTCTTTTCTGGATGAAATTGAGTGCCAAAGATATTTTGTTTTTCAGCAGCACAAACTACATTTGTTGAGTAATCAGTTATTGCTAAAATCACTGATTTGTCATCTGGCACAAACTCATAACTATGAACAAAGTACATGTGAGAGTTATTTTCTATGCCTTTAAAAATCTTGCTATCTTTCATAATATTAATTTCATTCCAACCAATATGTGGGAGCTTAAATTTTCCGCCTTGGTTATCAATTTTAGATACTTTACCTGAAATCCACCCCAGGCCTTTTGTTTCAGTTTCTTCATAACCAATATCTGCAAACATTTGAAGACCTACACAAATTCCAAGAAGTGGTTTTTTACTTTCCAATGCAAATTCATTAAGAGTATCTATCAAGCCGTTAATACTATTAAGACCATCAATACAGCTTTTAAAAGATCCTTGTCCTGGTAATACAACTTTATCGCTAGTTTTGATCGTTTCAAGATCAGATGTTACTTTTATGTTTACTTTATCTTTTGCAACTTCTTTAAACGAATTTATTACTGAACTTATATTACCTGAATTATAGTCAACAATTGTGACATTCATTAAATTTATAAAGAACCTTTTGTAGAAGGTATTGTAGTTTTATTTCTTGGATCCATTTCTAAAGCAGTACGTAAAGATCTTGCCAATCCTTTAAAGCAAGATTCGATTATGTGATGGCTGTTATCGCCGTAAATATTTTCAATGTGTAAAGTAATTCCTGCAGCTTGTGAAAAGGCTTGGAACCATTCTTTAAATAGTTCTGTATCCATCTCACCTAATTTTTCTACTTTCAATTTTACTTTCCAAATTAAATAAGGTCTGTTTGAAACATCAATTGCAACTCTAGTTAATGTTTCATCCATTGGTATCATTGCATGAGCATATCTTTTAATACCAACAAATTTTTTAGATGCTTTTTTTAAACATTCACCAATTGCAATTCCTGTATCTTCAGTTGTGTGGTGAAGATCAATATGCGTATCACCTTTAGCTTTAATATTCATATCCATTGAAGAGTGTTTTGATAGTTGCTCAAGCATGTGATCTAAAAATCCTATGCCTGTGTCAACTTTGTACTTACCCTTACCATCAATGTTTAAATCAACACTGATGTTAGTCTCTTTTGTTTTTCTACTTATTTTGGCTTTACGTTTCATAGTTTGAAAAAGGTATATATCTATTATTCAATTATGGCAATAATTCTAGGCTTGGTCTTGAACTATAAGATTTAGTATCCATCTATAATCCATGACAACAATAGTATTAGTAAGAAAAAACAATGAAGTAGTAGTTGCTGGAGATGGCCAAGTTAGTATGGGAAATACAGTAATTAAGAAAACTGCAAATAAAGTTCGTAAGATTGAGAAAAGAAATGTGATCGCAGGATTTGCTGGATCAACAGCAGATGCTTTAACATTATTTGAAAGATTAGAGTCTAAACTAGAAAAACATGCCGGAAATTTGGCAAGAGCAGCTGTTGAATTAGCTAAAGATTGGCGAACAGATAAGTATTTAAGAAGATTAGAGGCTTTAATGGCTGTTGGTGATAAAGAAAATAGTTTCATTATTTCAGGAACTGGGGATGTTTTAGAGCCTGAAGGAGACGTTATTGGAATAGGATCTGGTGGAAATTATGCATTAGCTTCAGCAAAAGTATTAATGGATACAGATTTATCAGCGGAAGAAGTTGCAAAGAAAGCAATTAAAGTTGCATCTGAAATATGTGTTTTCACAAATGACAATCTTAATATAGAGAAAATTTAGAATGGAAAAATCAAACGTCACAACACTACCAAACACCAAAGTAAAAAAAGAAAAAAATAGTATTCAAAACTCATTAACTCCAAGAGAAATAGTTTCTGAATTAGATAGATTTGTTGTTGGGCAAAATAATGCAAAGAGAGCTGTTGCAATTGCTTTAAGGAATAGATGGAGAAGACAAGCTTTAGAAGGTGATATGAAAGATGAAGTTCTTCCAAAAAATATTTTAATGATGGGACCAACAGGTGTTGGGAAAACAGAAATATCTAGAAGACTATCAAAATTAGCTGAAGCACCATTTGTAAAAGTTGAAGCAACAAGATTTACTGAAGTAGGTTATGTTGGAAGAGATGTTGAACAAATTATAAGAGATCTTTTAGAAATTGCTATTGCAATGGAAAAAGTGAAAAAAAGAAAAGAAGTTCATTCAAAAGCACAAAAACTAGCAGAGGACAGAGTTCTTGATGCAATTGTTGGCAATAAAGCAAGTGTAGCAACAAGAGAAAGTTTTAGAAAAAGATTACGAGATGGTGATTTAGATGACAATGAAATTGAGGTAGCTGTTACTGATAGTAATAGCGGAATGCCATCATTTGAAATTCCTGGGATGCCTGGTGCAAATGTTGGGATGATCAATATTTCAGACATGCTTGGAAAATCTATGGGCCAAAAGGCTAAAAAGAAAAAGATGTCAGTTAAAGAATCCCATGAGATATTGCTTAATGAGGAGGCTGATAAATTAATAGAACAAGACAAAATTATTAAATCAGCAAAAAATACAACTGAGAACAACGGTATCGTTTTTTTAGATGAAATAGATAAAATTTCAGCAAGAACTGATAGAGTTGGTGGAGATGTATCAAGAGAAGGAGTTCAAAGAGACTTGCTGCCTCTAATTGAAGGAACAACTGTCAGTACTAAATATGGTCCAATAAAAACTGATCACATATTATTTATAGCTTCTGGAGCATTCCAGTTAGCAAAACCATCGGACCTTTTACCTGAGCTTCAAGGAAGATTGCCGATCAGAGTTGAGCTAGATGCCTTGAATAGTGAGGATTTTAAAAGAATTTTGAAAGAGCCAGACAATAGTTTAATTAAACAATATAAAGCTTTGCTTAAAACAGAAAATGTAGATTTAGAATTTACTGAGGATGGAATAGATACCATCGCGACAATTGCAAGTGAAGTAAATACAACAGTTGAAAATATTGGTGCTAGAAGACTGCATACTATTATTGAAAGAGTTTTAGATGAAATTAGTTTTACAGCAACCGATAGGGCTGGTGAAAAAATCAGTATAGATTCAGATTATATTAAGAAAAATATTGGTGAGCTTGTTAAAGACGCAGATCTTTCAAAATTTATTTTATAATTATTATTTTTTTTTTTTTAAGAAAATATCAAAATTTCCCACAGATGGATTTTCAACAGCCTCAAAATCAATACTAATAATTTTGTTCATTAAATGATCACTACCTTTTATAAAATTGGGTACAGAGTGTTTTAGTATACTCAAGTTACTAGATAGATATGGATCATTTAAATTTTTAGATCTTAAACCCTTTCCTGTGATTACATTAATTTTGTTAACCCCATTTAAAAAACATTCTTCTATATAAGAAGTCATCTTTTGATTTGCTTCATCTAAGGTATAACCATGTAAGTCAATTGATTTTTCTATATATCTGTTAGGTGTTGAAGAAATTTGTTGATCTTTATTTTCTAATTTATCAGTGCTATTTAAAAACTTTTGCCAGTCCTGTTTATCTTTATCTGATATTTTTTTATTCAACTAGGCCTGGGTGTCTACTATTAGCCAGTTAGGATTTTTTGAAGTACTATCTTTAGTAAATTTCCAAGTATCTAAAACTTTTTTAACTTTTTGGGCATCACCAGATACAATTTTATTATCTTTATCTTTAATGCAAGATATAATTTCACTTACAAATTCAACAGTTACCTCAAGCATATTTTTGTTTTGATTATGCTCTTTGATTTCAGCAGAATTAATTCCAATAAAAGTTGTGTCAGAAGAAACATTTCTTTCTTTTTTTGTCTTTTATTGCTTCATCAAATTGATCGTATACATCTTTTGCTAAAAGACTCTTTATTGATTTTAGATCTCCTTTAGAGAAACTCGTAATAATGCTCTCATAAGCAATCTTTGCACCATTTAAAAAATCTTTTTTTGCTGCATCATCAAAAGTTTCAGCATTTAAGATAGGAGAATTTTTTGTTTCTGTAACCTCATGAGGAAAACTTGAATTAATATTCTCCTCAAATCCTGTTTTTTTTCCCAAAATACCTCTTAATCTAAGGAAAATAAATCCCGCAATCATTGCTAATAGTATTATATCGATGTACTCGAAGCTATAACTCATATATTGATAATATTTACTATGTTGATTAATTTCAACCTGCAATTTACATTATAGACAAATGAACACAGCAATAATTCTTATTTTAGGGCTACCGCTTATTGAAATTTACTTATTCATAAAAGTTGGGTCACAAATAGGAGCTTTAAACACTATTTTGCTAATATTAGTAACAGCAGTTGTGGGTATTTGGTATGCGAGGTACGAAGGTTTTAATACTTTAAAATCAGGTATGTCTCAATTAGTAAAAAATGAGTTACCTCTTTATGAAATAGTTTCTGGAGCTGCAATTGCCTTTGCGGCTTTACTACTAATATTACCAGGATTTGCAACAGACCTAATAGGTATTCTCTTAGTTTTCCCGGTTACTAGAAAAATAATTCTGAGTAAATATTCAAAAAAACATTCATCCAAAAATAATAATAAAGAAAAAAATTATATTGAAGGTGAATATGAGGATATAGAAGATAAAAATGGAAAATAAATATAAAATTATTGTAAGTTATATTCAAGATTTGTCAGTTGAAATACCTAGTCCCGAAGCTTTAGTAACAATAAGAAATACAATTCCAGAGTATAAGATGAAAGTTAATATAAGCTCAAAACCTCTTAAAAGAAAAATGATCGAAGTTTTAACCACCCTTACATATGAAAATGAAAATAAAAAAAAAGATAAAGGAATTTTTCAAATTAAATACGCAACTGTGATAGACATTTTAGATTTAAAAATTAAAAAAGACGAATTAGAGAAAATCGTCTTATGTGATTTACAAATTAGAATTTATCCTGAATTAGAAACTAAATTTCTTAATGTTCTAAAAGAGTCAGGCTTACCGAATTTGAAATTTGGAAAAAAGATAGATTTTGAGGGCTTGTATAAATCTAGACTGAACTAAAAATAATTTTTTTTTAAATTTTTTTTTAGGAACTCTTTATGCTTAAGTAATTCTTCATCACTGGGAACAATTACTTTTTTAAAGTAGTCTGTTTCATTCTGGCTTTCTGCTGACTTATTAATACTATCATTAACTAGATTTAAAGTTGGCTCTCTTTGATCAATCAAATTGATGTACACTTTTGCAAGTAACTCACAATCAATTAAAGCAGTATGTTTCTCTCTTTTTGAGTTGTCAATTCTAAATCTTTTACATAAAGCATCCAAACTTATACCTGATCCTGGAAATTTATTCCTGGCTAATTCTAAAGTGTCAACAACATTTGAATTATTAATTTTTGGCTTTCCTATTAAAGATAATTCATTATTTAAGTGTCCAATATCAAACTCTGCATTGTGAATAATTATTTTTTTATCCTTAATAAAATCTATAAAATGATCAGCTATTTCTATAAATTTTTGTTTGGTTGCTAAAAATTCATCAGAATAACCGTGAACTTGAAATGCTTTCTCTGATACTTTTCTTTCAGGATTCAAATAGAAATGAAATATATTTTTTGTTGGTACTAAATTATCAAGTTCAATACATCCAATTTCAACAATTCTATGACCATCTCTAACTGATAAGCCTGTTGTCTCAGTATCTAGAATTATTTCTTTCATTTAAAATTTCTTTTTTAATTAGTTTAACTTTTTTTTTAATCACATTTGCTGAAAAATTATTATCAATGACATAATCAGCTAATTTTCTTTTTTTTGATAACATAACTTGATTTTCTTTTAGACTCCCTATCAATTTTTTATTGAAATTAGGCCTTTTTTTTAATCTTTCTAAAATTTTAGAATTTTTAGATTGAATAAAAATTATTATATCTTTTTTTTTGTTAAGATTATTTTCAATTAATAGAGGAATATCGAAGATAATCATTTTTCGTTTTTTATTTTTACTTATAAATTTTTTCATTTTTTCCCTAACTATTGGATGAACAATTGAAGATATTAATTTAATATTTTTTTTGTTTGAAATAATGGCTGATATAAGTTCTTTTTTTTTTATAGGAAAAGTTTTAATAAATTTTGGTAATTTTTTTTTTAGTTTTCTAAAGCAAAGTCTATTTTTTTTATAAATATATTTTACTTCATAATCTGCATTAAACACTGGATATCCAAAAAGCTTTGAAATGAAAGATTTTCCTGAACCTATGCCACCAATTATTCCAACTCTAATCATCTATAATTTTTGATCTCATCATTTTATTTTTTTAAAAATCTAATTAATTCTTGATTAATTTCTGGTTCAACATTGTGCCAAATATTAAATGCCTTTTGAGCTTGAAATAAAAACATGTTAAAGCCATTTTCATTTTGGTTATCTAGAGAATTACCTGCTTCTGAAAATTCAGTAGAAAAAGGGGTGTAAATAACATCGTAGAAAAGCTTATTTCCACCATGCAGAGAAAAGTTTAGACCAAACTTATCATTTTTTTTTAAACCCATAGTCGTAGCATTTATAATCATATCAAATTCTGGCAAACTACCCCATTCTACAATTTCTATCTCTTTGAACAATTCTTTGAGATGATCAGCTTTTTTTTTAGTTCTATTACTCAAAACTATTTTAGATGCATTCATCCTCTGCAATGCACAAATAATTGAAGGCACAACCCCTCCGGCACCAAGTATTAATACTATTTTATCGCTTATATCATAATTCATTTTTTTTATACTTAATTCAAATCCATCAATATCAGTATTATCTCCAATTAAATTACCTTTGTTCAATGAAACTGTATTTACTGATTGTGTCCTTAGCGCATTTCCACTTAGAATATCTAAATAGGGTATGATGGTGTTTTTAAATGGAACAGTAACATTTAAACCGTCCAATTCTCCTTTTTTAATTGAATTACATAGTTCAGGCAAATCACTTTCGAATATTTCTAATTTTCCATAAATCGCATTTAAATTATTTGTTTTAATCCAATAATTATGTAGCTGTGGAGATAAAGAATGCTCAATTGGGTTGCCTATTACTAAAAATTTTTTCATTTTTGCAGTTCTAAATATTCCTTAATTTTTTTTATAGGTAAACCCATTATTGTATCTTCATCTCCATTAATTTCTGAAAATAAAGATCTCCCCTCTCCCTCAATTTGATAAACATTGTATGCATATAAAACTTCACTACTTATTTTGCTAAGATAAGAAACTAGTTCATCTTCCGAAAAATTTTTCATTTTTAAGTATGCTTTGTCTGTATAATTCCAAATCATTGAACCATTTTTAGATATACACACTGAGCTTATTAAGGAGTGTTTTTTTCCATTCAGTTTTTTTAAAATAGTAAGTGCTTCACCCCTGCTTTCTGGCTTTGATATTAACTCGCCACACAAATCAATTACACTATCAGCACCTAAGACTAAGCTATTGTTCAACTTTTGACTAACCTTGTTTGCTTTTAATTCAGCAAGATTTTTGGATATAATTTCTGGTGTGGCACCTTCTTTAAGCAAGCTTTCTTTGATTGGTTCTTCATCAACATTTGAAGCTTCAACATTACAAGGAACATTGTGATTATCAAGTATTTCTTTTCTAACCTTACTTTTCGAAGCTAAAATAATATTATGCATTTCTTTTATTTTTTATCTCGTAGATTTTTATTACCGATGCTGCTGTTTCTTCAACTGATTTTCTTGTTACATCTATTGTTGGCCAATTATTTTCTTTGAATATTTTTTTAGCTTTTTTTAATTCATCTCTGATTTTATCAATATTTACGTATGCACTATTTTGATCCTCTTTTAATGAGGTTAATCTATTCTTTCTTAAATCAAATAATCTTTCAGGTTCTGTCACTAAGCCAATAACACACGGAGTGAATTTTTTTTCTGTAACTTTAGGTGGTATCGAGTCTTCATTTACCAGTGGTATATTTGAAGTCTTAAAACCTCTGTTTGCAAGATAAATTGATGTCGGCGTTTTACTTGTTCTACTAACACCTAATAAAATTATATCAGATTTCTCTATGTCGTCTGTTTGATTTCCATCATCATGGTTCATAGTAAATTGAATAGCTTCAATTCTATCATAATATTCTTCATTCAGGATATGCTGTCCACTCGGTTGATGAGAAGCTTTCTGATTTAATACTTTTGAAAAGTTTAGAATTAAATCTCCAAGAACCCCGAAACAAGGTATATTTCTTTCATAAGCTTTTTCAGTAAGATATTTTGCTAACTTACTATTAACAATGGTATATAATATGATTGAATTTTTATCTTCTTTTGCCTGTTTTAATATACTGAGTGTTTGACTTTCGGTACGAGTGAAAGAAAAGTGGTTCGTCTCATATTCAAAATTAGGAAATTGTGCTTTTAAAGCTAAAAAAATTCTATCCAGAGTTTCGCCGGTTGAGTCTGATATTAAGTATATTTGATATAAATTTCTCATGTATAAAATGTTTATAATCTATAAGTAAAATAAGAAAAATGCAGATTTATCCCTCTGAGTATTTAAAGTTAGTTTTTTTCCATTTAATTAACTAAATTATAAAATGTTAACAAGGTTATACATAATATACATAAAATATGAGAAACCTTAATTAATGCCTACAATATTTGACTAATTTTAAATCCAAATTGTTAATAAATAGTTAAACATGTGGGGGTAATTGACTAATTTACGTTATTCACAATACATAATACTAATACAGTAAATAATATATATCTATTTATATGAGTCCCATAACTAACTGTATTAAAAATAAAGATACTAGAACTAATCCTATATGGTTGATGAGACAAGCAGGAAGATATTTACCAGAATTCAGAAATATTAGAAAAGAAAACCAAGACTTTATAAAATTATGTTTGAATAGTGAATTAGCGTCTGAGATTACACTTCAACCTATAAAAAGATTTGCATTTGATGGTGCAGTAATATTTTCTGATATTTTAATGTTGCCATACGGTCTTGGTCAGAAAGTAGAGTTTGAAAAAAATTTTGGACCAAAGCTAGGTGAAATAGATCTAGATAACATTAAATATGTAGATGAAATTAATTTCACAGAAAAAGTTTATAAAGTTTATAAAGCAATTACTAAAACTTCCCAGAATGCTTTAATGAATAATAAAGACATGATAGGATTTGTTGGAGCTCCATGGACTATCCTTGTATATATGATCAATAGATCATCTCCAAAAAAAGGTCTTACAGGTGAATTCTTTAAAGATGAATTTCTAATAAATAGATTACTAGGAATTATTGAAAAATTCTTAAAAGTTCATATAAAAAATCAAGTCGAAGCTGGGGCTAAGGTAATTCAAATTTTTGATAGTTGGGCAGGATTATTAGAAGACAAAATTCCTGAATACATTTATATACCTACATTAAATATTGTAGAGTATACCAAACAATTAGGTGTCCCTGTAATTTGTTTTCCAAGAGGTATTAAAGATTACAAAAATTTTTGTGAAATAGTCAAACCAGATGCAGTTAATATTGACTATGATGTAGATCCAAAAAAAATAGTAAAAGAAATAAAAATTCCAATTCAAGGAGGGCTTGACCCCAAAATACTATTGAGTGATAAAGAAACTCTTAAGAAAGAAGTTGAAAGATATCTTCATATTTTTAAGGATCATCCATATATATTTAATTTAGGACATGGAATTCTACCAGAAACTAAAATTGAAATGGTTGAAAATTTGATAAAAATCGTAAGAGACTTTAAATGAGATCAGATCACCCAAAAGTTAATTATGGTAAAACAGGTGTTTTAATAATAAACCTTGGCACACCCGATTCCACTAGTTGGCTTGATATAAGAAAATACTTAAAGGAATTTTTATCAGATAGAAGAGTTATCGAAGTAAACCCTATTGTTTGGCAAGTAATACTTAACTTATTTATACTTACTTTCAGGCCATCAAAAACCGCCAAAGCCTACAAAGAAATATGGATGAAAGACAAAAATATGTCTCCGCTTAGGTTTTTTACAGAAAGCCAAGCTCATAAATTATCTGAGAAAATTGGTGATGAAAAGTTGATAGTTGATTTTGCTATGCGGTATGGCAATCCAAGTATCAAAAGCAAAATAAATGAGCTACATGAAAAAGGTTGTGAAAATTTAATTATACTACCTCTTTATCCTCAATATGCTGCTGCAACGACCGCAACTGTATGTGACGAGGTTTATAGAACCCTTATGAGTATGAGATGGCAACCAAATTTAAAAATAATTCCTCATTATGAGTCCGAACCATTATATATAAATGCTATTAAAAATAGTATTGTAAAAAAAATTAACGAAATTAATTGGAAACCAGATTTAATAGTAGCCTCATATCATGGAATACCAAAAAAATATTTTGAAAAGGGTGATCCTTATCATTGCTATTGTCATAAAACCACTAGACTAATTTCTGAAAAATATTCAGATATTAAAATTTTGACAACATTTCAATCAAGATTTGGTCCTCAAGAATGGTTGCAACCTTATACGGATAAAACCTTTGAAGCCCTACCCAAAGAGGGGAAAAAAAATATTTTAGTTATATGTCCTGGTTTTTCATCTGATTGTGTTGAGACTTTAGAAGAAATATCTATCCAAGGAAAAGAAAGTTTTATTAAATCGGGTGGTGAAAACTTTGAAATGATACCTTGCTTAAATGATAATGAAGATCATATTTCTTTATTCAAACATCTTATTTCAAAAAATTTATAATCAATGAGTGGATATCTTTTATTTAAATCACTTCACCTAATAGCAGTAATTTCCTGGATGGCAGGGTTATTATATTTACCAAGAATATTTGTTTACCACGTCGAAAATTCTGAAAAGGATCAAGCTACTGAAATTTTTGAAACGATGGAAAGAAAACTTTATAATTATATCATGCGACCAGCCATGATTTTGTCTTGGCTTTTTGGAATTATATTGATTTGGATTAATGGAATTGAAAGTTTCGCCTATTTATGGTTACAACTTAAAATTCTATCAGTAGTGATTTTAACAATTTATCATGAGTATCTGGGCAAATGTATGCGCTCGTTAAAATCTAAAGAAAACTCAAAATCATCCAGATTTTTTAGGATAATAAACGAAATACCCACAGTGTTGCTTATTTTCATTGTTTTTATTGTAGTTTTTAAGCCTATCTAGGGTTGAAATTTTTACATCAGTATATATATTTGAACTATCTTTAACAAAAACTTCCACACATGAATATTCAAGAATTAAAAGAAAAAAGCTCAGAAAAGTTAATCACCGAAGCTGAAAAGCTAGGTATAGAAAACGCTAGCACATTACGTAGACAAGAAATCTATTTTGCAATTTTAAAAAAGCTTGCAGAAAAAGGTGAAGAGATTACCGGTGGCGGTGTTCTGCAATTACTGCAAGATGGCTTTGGCTTTCTTAGAGCAATGGAGTCGAATTATTTGCCGGGTGCAGATGATATATATGTAAGCCCAAGTCAAATTAGAAGGTTTGGTTTAAGGACAGGCGACACTGTGGAGGGGCCCATAAGATCTCCAAAGGATGGTGAAAGATATTTTGCTCTTCTTCAAGTTAGTAAAATAAATTTTGAGGAACCAGATAAATTCAAACATAAAATTGCTTTCGATAATTTAACTCCATTATATCCAAACAAACAATTGGGTATGGAAGTTGAAACAAATAAAGTAGAAAAAAAACCTGATTTGACTCCTAGATTAATTGATTTGGTAAGTCCAATAGGAAAAGGTCAAAGATCATTGATCATATCTCCTCCAAAAGCAGGAAAAACTATGATTTTACAAAGCATTGCTAACTCTATAACAGCAAATCATCCTGAGTGTTATTTGATGGTTCTACTAATAGATGAGAGACCTGAAGAAGTGACTGACATGCAAAGAACTGTTAAAGGTGAAGTTATCAGTTCGACATTTGATGAACCTGCTCAACGTCATGTTGCTGTTGCCGAGATGGTTATTGAAAAAGCAAAAAGATTAACTGAACACAAAAAAGATGTTGTAATATTATTGGACTCAATAACTAGGTTAGGAAGAGCATATAATGCAGTAGTCCCAAGCTCAGGTAAAGTCTTAACAGGTGGAGTAGATGCTAATGCTCTTCAAAGACCAAAAAGGTTTTTTTGGAGCAGCCAGAAACATTGAAGAAGGTGGATCTCTCACAATCATAGCTACTGCACTGATAGATACTGGAAGCAGAATGGATGAAGTAATTTTTGAGGAATTCAAAGGTACTGGGAATAGCGAGACAATTTTAGATAGAAAAATATCAGAAAAAAGAATCTATCCAGCAATAGATATTACTAAGTCAGGAACCAGAAGAGAGGAATTAATCTTTGATAAAAATGATCTTCAGAAAATGAATGTTTTAAGAAGGATAATTGCTCCTATGGGATCTATGGATGCTATTGATTTTATTAATTCTAAGTTAAAAACTACAAAAAACAATGCTGAGTTCTTTAACTCAATGAATAAGCCCTCTTAAATAGTTTTAGTAAATTTTTTCAATTTATAAGTAGCCTAAGTCTTTCATTTCATTGCTAAATGTTTTCTCAATTTTTTTAATCATTTCACTAGGTAGTAATTTTTTCCATCTATTATTAAAACCTAAATTAAAAAAGGCTTTTTTCCTTTTTTCTTTTGAAGAATAAATTGCTTCATCAAAACCTTTGCTTTTCTCTAAATTTTTTAAGACTGTAAAATTTGTTGTCTCAATCGAGTTTTGCAATTTTTCTTTATTAACTCTTTCAGTACGGTTAGCAACTGTATTTAGAAAAACAATTATATCCCTAAATGTTTCATATTTGTTATTTTCTAAATCCTCATACTTAATTATTAGTTTTCTTAAATTCTTTGAATTGGTCCATGATCTATAGTGATTACCCCATGAACTTAGTTGGCTATATGTAGAGTAATCGTCAAAATCTGACTTTATACTTCTATTTGTATCAACCATAAACTCATAAGCTTCATCTAAATCATACGAGTAGTGATTCATAATAGAAGTTATTACATTGCGTGGGTCTCTTACAATATATATGGCTCCTAAAGTGTAGTCTAGTGTGGTAAAGGGATTTCCTTTATAGTTTCCAAGGCAATTATGAGTTTTTAAAAATTTAATTTTTTTTTCGTCTTTAATTTTTTTTTGAGCAACAAGCCAACTGCTTGATGCCTCTTCAGCATTTTTAATTGGGAAATTGAAAAATTCAACATTAGGAAATTGTTTTATATTTTTTAATTTATCAAAATCAAACTTACCTTCTGGAGTAAAATAGTACGCTGAAACAAACGACCTAATATAGGTGTTTCCACTTTTAGGATATGAGGCAATCCATATTATCATGAAGAAAATTATATAATTATAATTTATAAAAACTATAATAATAAAATGAATATTTATGCTCTTTCATCAGGATCAGGGGCATCTGGGATCGCGGTTATTCGCATTTCTGGAGACCATGTTAAAGAAACCATAACGCTCTTGACAAACAGTGATCTACCTAGTCCTAGAGTTGCAACTATGAAAAAATTTAATAAAATCAGCACTTCTGAGCTAATAGATGAGGGTTTATTATTGTGGTTTCCAGGCCCTGACAGCTACACAGGTGAGGATATGGCTGAAATACAAGTGCATGGTAGCGTTGCAGTGATTAGATCAATATTAGATCAACTATCAAAAATCGATAATTGTCGTTTGGCTGAACCTGGAGAGTTTACAAAACTTGCTTTTCAAAATGGCAAAATAAATCTTCTTAAAGCTGAAAGTATCTCAGATTTAATTTCTGCAGAAACTGAAATTCAAAGGCAACAAGCTATTAAAATAATGAGTGGACGAAGTTCTGAAAAATTTAATTCACTTAGACAAAAACTTTTAAAAATTTTATCAAACGTTGAAGCAAAAATAGATTTTCCAGAGGAGGATCTTCCAGTCGATGTAATTAAAAATATTAAAAGTGATTCTGAAAAAATTAGAAAAGAAGTTGAAAAAATTTTAGATGATCAAAAAGTCGGAGAAAGAATTAGAGAAGGTTTCAAGATTGCAATTCTTGGCCCAGCAAATGCAGGTAAATCATCTTTGTTAAATTATCTTTCTAACAGAGAAGTTGCTATTGTTTCAGAAATTGCAGGTACAACTAGAGATGTTATTGAAGCTCATTTAAATTTAGATGGTTACCCAGTTGTGATTTCTGATACTGCTGGGATTAGAGAGTCTCAAGATGAGATAGAAAAAAAAGGAATTAAGTTAGCGCTTAAACGCGCAGAAGACGCTGATCTTAACATAATAGTAATTGAGCCAAAAAATGTTAATTTTACTGGGTTTTTAAACGATTTGATGAATGAAAAATCAATAATTGTTATTAACAAAATAGATCTTGGCTATAAAAATATCAATCAACAAATTGAAAAATTTAATCCAATTTTTTTATCAATTAAAAATGAAACAAATTTAGAAGAGTTAATAAGCAGAATTAAAGATAGATTAAAAAATAAATTTGTTAATTCAAACGAAACTGTAATCACAAGAGAAAGACATAGACTAAGTTTAGATGCTTGCGTACAAAATTTAAAAAATTTTGAAGATAAAAATTCCCAAGAGGATTTTGATAAAGCTGCAGAGGATTTAAGATTGGCTACTAGACATCTAGGTATGATTGTTGGAAAAGTAGATGTTGAGGAAATATTAGGATCCATTTTTAGCGATTTTTGTATTGGTAAATAAGTGCTGAATTTACTTACTTTTTAGGTATTTTTTAAGTGTTTTCTTGTAAAATCTAAGATCAATAATAAATTACAACTATGAAGAATGAGATGTCATTTGACGTAGTTGTAATTGGTGGAGGTCACGCTGGTTGTGAAGCAGCAGCAGCATCCGCTAGATTAGGCGTAAATACTGCCTTATTTACTCACAAATTTGATACTATTGGTGAGATGTCCTGTAATCCAGCTATAGGGGGATTAGGCAAAGGTCATCTTGTTAGAGAGATAGATGCACTTGATGGAATAATGGGTGAAGTTGCAGATAAATCAGGGATACAATTTCGATTATTAAATAGAAGCAGAGGCCCTGCAGTACGTGGACCTAGAACTCAAAGTGATAGATCATTATATAAGAAATATATGCAAAAAAAACTTGTAAATTACTGTAATTTAAGCATTTTTTCAGATCCTGTAATAGAGTTTATTTTTGAAAAAAACAACATAATTGGTTTTATTACACAAGAAGGTAAAAAAGTAACATCATCAAAAGTAATTTTAACAACTGGAACTTTTTTAAATGGTTTAATTCACATCGGTGAAGAAAAAACACCCGCAGGAAGATTTAATGAAAAACCTTCAACAGGATTAAGTGAACAATTAAAAAAATATAATTTTAAAATTGGAAGATTAAAAACAGGAACACCACCAAGATTGGATGCAACGACAATTAATTTTGAAAAACTTGAAGAGCAGCATGCAGACGAAGATCCATATTTTTTTTCATTCCTAACAAAAAAAAATATAAATAGACAAATTTCATGTAGGATGACTTATACCAATAAAACAGTGCATGAGATCATTTCTAAAAATATAAAAAGCAGTGCCATGTACTCTGGTAGTATCCAAGGAGTTGGTCCTAGATACTGTCCTTCAATAGAAGATAAAATTGTAAAGTTTGCTGATAAGCATAAGCATCAAATATTTTTAGAGCCAGAAGGCCTAAATGATAAAACAATCTACCCTAATGGAATTTCAACTTCCCTACCTGCTGAAATACAGCAAGAAATATGTAACAATATCAGTGGTTTAGAAACTGTTAAGATTTTAAGGCCTGGATACGCAATAGAATATGATTTTGTGGACCCACGGGAGCTATTCCTAACTTTAGAGACAAAAAAAATTAAAAATCTTTACCTTGCAGGACAAATAAATGGAACAACAGGTTATGAAGAAGCTGCAGCGCAAGGATTGATAGCTGGAATAAATGCTGCTCTTTCAATTAAAGGCAAAGAACCGTTTATACTTGATAGATCTGAGGCATACATAGGTGTCATGATAGATGATTTAGTTACAAAAGGAGTTGCTGAGCCCTATAGAATGTTCACTTCAAGGGCAGAATACAGGCTAACTTTGAGATCTGATAATGCAGATATAAGACTTACCCAAAAAGGAATCGACATTGGTTTAATACTAGATGAAAGGAAAATTTTATATAAAGAGAAAGCGTCTAAATTGGAAAAAAGTTTAAAAAATATGGAAAATTCTTTAATTTCTCCCTCAAAAGCATTTAAATTTGGAATAAATATCGCAAAAGATGGCGTTAAAAGAAATGCAATAGAAATACTAAGCCAAAAGTCAGTAAATATGAGTAAAATAAGAGAAATTTGGCCAGAAATTAAATATGTTTCACGTGAAATTGATGAGCAAATTGAGATAAAGGCTCATTATAAAGGATATTTGAAGAAGCAAAATGCAGATATTATTGCATTTAAAAAAGACGAAAATCTTAAAATACCAGAAAATCTAGATTATGATCAGTTTTCTGGATTATCAAATGAAGTCAAATCAAAATTTAAGCAAATTAAGCCAAAAACACTTGGGCAAGCACTTAGAATTGATGGAATTACTCCAGCCGCAGTGTATATTTTGTTGTCTCATGTTAAAAGAAAGTCTATTAAGCATATAGCTTGATTGATTCGAAAATAACAAAAAAGGATAAAATTTATCTACCACATGTTTCACGTGAAACATTAATGGAGTTGAAGGACTATTCACAATCAATATTAAGCACAAATAAGAAAATAAATTTGATAAGTTCAAACTCAGAAAAGTCAATAAATACAAGGCATATTTATGATAGCGCACAAACCATTGAATTCATTGATAAAAATGATATTAATGTATGTACTGATCTTGGTTCTGGTGCAGGGCTTCCTAGTATAGTTTTAGGTATTTTGATGAAATCCAAAAAGCAAGGTTTTAAGCTAATTTTTTATGAAAAGAGTTACCATAAAAGCAATTTTCTTAAAGAGATGGCTAAAAAATTCAAATTAGATGCAAAAATTTATCAAAAAAATATATTTGAAGAAAAAGATTTAGTAACAGATGTAATAATTTGCCGAGCATTCAAACCCTTACCTGTCATTTTTGAAATAGCAACAAAGAATTTTAAAAATTTTAAATACATAGTCATGTATTTAGGAAAGAGTGGAAAAAAAATTTTAAAAGAGGTCTCTATAAAGTGGAAATTTGACATAGAAGAAATGAAAAGTTTAACAAGTGATGAGTCATCAGTGGTAAGAATTTCAAATTTAAAAAAAAAATATGAATAAAAAAATTATTTCAGTTATTAATCAGAAAGGTGGAGTGGGTAAGACCACAACAGTCATAAATCTTGCCGCTGGTTTAACTATGAAAGAAAAAAAAATCCTTGTCATTGATCTTGATCCTCAAGGGAATGCTACAACAGGTCTTGGATTATCAAACAAAACAAGTTCAGATCAAACAATTTATAATGTATTGAATGGGGATAAAAAAATTTCAGAGGTAATTCAGTCTACAAGCTTTGAAAATTTAGATTTGATATCGTCGAATGTTGATTTATCTGGTCTAGAAGTGGAGACAGCAGGTGATAGTCGAAGAGCATTTAAATTAAAAGATGAATTGACCTCTATTTTAAACAATTCTAAGCCATCTTATGACTATATCATTATTGACTGCCCACCATCCTTAAGCCTCCTTACAATCATGGCATTGGTAGCTTCTGATGCTCTTGTGGTACCACTTCAGACAGAATTTTTTGCTTTAGAGGGACTTACTCAGCTGATGAAAACAATTGAGAGGATAAAGTCGAATCTAAATCCATCTTTAGACATAAGAGGAATACTCCTCACAATGTATGATAAGAGAAATAAATTATCTGGCGAGGTTGAGACTGAAGCTAGAAACTATTTTAAGGATAAAGTTTATTCTACGGCGGTTCCAAGAAATGTCAGATTATCAGAAGCTCCATCACATGGTGTTCCAGTTTTAATTTATGATAAGTCATGTCCAGGTAGTAGAGCATATTTTAATTTCACAGAAGAATTTTTAAAACAAGATAAACCAGTGGAGAGTGCAGCATGATTAATCCGTTTAAATCCAAAAAAGGATTAGGAAGAGGGTTGTCTTCCTTAATAGGTGATAGTGAGAAAATTGAAGATAAAAAAAATGTCTCAATAAGCTCACTAATTAGAAATAAGTATCAACCTAGGAAAAAATTTGACGAAACTAGTTTAGAGGAATTAACAAACTCTATAAGAGAGCTAGGTATTATCCAGCCTATAATTGTTAGACCATCTTCTGATGAAGAAAATAAATTTGAAATAATTGCAGGAGAAAGAAGATGGCAGGCAGCCCAATTTGCTGGGCTTCATGAAGTACCAGTAGTTGTAATTAATGTAGATAATCTTAAATCATTAGAATTTGCAATTGTTGAAAATGTTCAAAGGAAAGATTTAAATCCAATAGAAGAAGCTGAAGGTTATAAAAGATTAATCGATGAATTTGCTTATGATCAGGATAAAGTATCAAAATTCATAGGCAAAAGTAGAGCACACATATCAAATTGTTTGCGACTTCTGTCTTTACCACAGGAGATTATAAAGTTAATAATTGATGAAAAATTATCACAGGGTCATGCAAAAATTTTAGTTGGTTTAGACAATGCCATTCTTTTAGCAAAAAAAATTATCTCAAAAAAACTATCAGTTAGACAAGCTGAAAGTTTAGTACGTATGTTGAAATCTAATTTTAATAGTTCTTCTAAGAAAAAAGATCCAAATATTGTAAGTCTTGAAGAGGAGTTAACAGATAAGATTGGAATGAGAGTTTTTGTTAAAAATAAAAGAAACAATTCTGGAACTATAAGTTTGGAGTACAAAGGGACTGATCAGCTTGATAGGTTAGTAGAGATTATTAAGCAAAACTACTAATAATTACTTACAAAATTAGATACAAAAAGCATTGAATTTGCTGAATTTTTTTTAACTAAGGCCTCTAAGTAATTTACTTTAAATATGATCTCTTTTACTTCATCAGTAGACCAAGATTGAGCCTGTTTCTTAACAATATCCTTTTCTTTCCAAAATATAGGAGGTTTAAAGCTGGATATAACCTGATCAATATTAGCATTATTATCAACTTCATTTCTAATTTTTAAAAGTCTTTTAGATTTATTAAGAATCGTCCTTATTATTAATATGCAGTCCTCGGAAGAATAATTGTTTTCATTAAGAATATTAGATACTTTTTTTGAATTTTTAGCTAAATAATTGTCAGATAGTTCGAAAACACTATAATTTTCTGCAAGATTTGAAAGTTTAATTACATCATCGATGCTTAATTTGTTCTTACTAACTGACAAATTTTTCAATTTTAATAACTCATTTTTTAAATTTATTCTGTCTCCTTTTGATCTTTCGATAAGTATATTTTTAATTTCTTGTGATAAACTCAATTTTTGGTCTCTTAAAAAAATATTTATAACTGAGTTTAATGATCTTGCATCATCCTCGTAAACTGGAGTGCAAATTATTTTCTTATCTTTTTCAAATAAATTTCGAAGTTTTGATTTTTTTTCAAGATTTGAACATTTAATTATAATTTTTATATCTGTAATTTCATTTTCTAAAACTTCAGCTATTAGACTTGTTAATTTATCTGAACCTCTTGAAACAATAATTAATTTACTATTCTCAAAGAGAGATTTTGTTAATAAACTTGAGAGAAACTCATCCTTATTTCCCAAAATTTCATGTTCATCATATTTTAATAACTCTCCATCAAAGTTTTTTAAATAAGTATTTTTTATTATATCCTCTTTAATTCCCTCATTATTTCCGTAAATTAAATGAAAATTAAATCTGATAGAATTTAATTTATCCAATTCAAAATATTTAATTATCATTTAAATTTATAATTGATGAAATAATTAAATCACTTACCTTATTTGATAAATTTTCTAATATTATGTCTTCATTTTGTTCAAGTTCAAATTTATCTGATTCATTATTATAAATATTTTTCTTAATTACATCTTTATCTAAAACTAAATTTCCATCATCGATCAATTTAAAATTGACTGTGAGTACCATTTCAAATTTTAAAGGGTCTCCTTTCGAGTCATTAGATATAATTAATCTTTTTTTTTCAGACTCAATTAAAATATTATATTTTATTTTTTCACTGTCATTACTCTTTTTAATTAATGAAAGTTTATTTTCAATTATCCTATTTATATTTTTTTCCCCTTTCATTGAAATTTTTTCAATTTCAAAATTATATGTACCTTGTTTAAATAAAGGCTCGTACGCGCATGAAATTAGAAAAAAAGTAAAAAAAAATACAATAATTTTATTTATTAATTTACTCATTTACTAGTAGGTTGATTAATCTATTTTCCACAAATATTATTTTTTTAATAACCTTATTCTTTAAATATTTATCAGATAATTTATTGGATTTAATTATATTGAGCAAACTGTCTTGGTCTATGCCCCTACTTTCATTTAAAATAGCTCTCTTTTTTCCATTTATCTGTATCACGTAATCAATGTTATCATCTTGCATAAGACTTTTATCCTCATTTGGCCAACTTAATTTCATATCAAAACCGAGTTCTTCAAGACATTCCGAGCTATAATGTGGGATTGCAGGTGATAATAATGTCAGTATTTTTATATAATTATCTTTTAATATTTTACTATCAATTTCATTATCAATCTCTTTACTAAAAAAATTAAAAGTCTCATAAATATTAGCTATAATTACATTATAATTAAAATTTTCTAGATTATTGGTAATCTTCTTTATCATTTGGTTTGTAAACTTTTCTAATCTGTTATTTCTGTCACTACTGACAATATTAATTTTAATTTTTTCTTTAACTTTATTATGAAGACCCCATAATTTTTGTAAAAATTTGTAAGATGCAGCCATTCCTTGTTCCGACCATTGAACATCTTTCTCTGGTGGGCTGTCAGATAATATAAATAATCTAACCGCATCAGCTCCATAATTATTTATTATATTTTCGGGATCAATAACATTTTTTTTTGACTTAGACATAGACTCTGATGGACCTACATTAATCTGAATATTAGTATCATTTTTTTTTAAATACTTGCCATCAGAATAAATTATTTCCTCAGGACTAAGCCAGTTATTGTCTTGATCTTTATAAGTTTCGTGACAGACCATACCTTGGGTAAATAATCCTTTAAACGGTTCATTAAATTTAAAATCTTTATTTTTATACCCCAGTGCTCTCATAAAAAAACGTGAGTAAAGTAAATGAAGTATTGCATGTTCTACGCCGCCGATATACTGATCGACCGGCATCCAGTAATCAATTTCTTCTTGTTTAAAACCGTACTCTTCATTATCAGACGAACAAAATCTAAGATAGTACCAAGATGAACATACAAATGTGTCCAAAGTATCAGTTTCTCTTGTATATTTTTTTCCATTAATATTAATATTTTTCCATTCTTTTTCTGAATCAAGTGGGTTACCTTTTGAATTCAAATTGATATTTTCTGGCAGTTTTACTGGTAAATCTTTTTTTGCAATTGTAACTACATTTCCTTTTTCATCATATGCCATTGGTATAGGACATCCCCAATATCTCTGCCTTGAAACACCCCAATCTTTTAATCTAAAATTAATTTGTTTTTTTCCGATTTTTTTTTTGTTCTAAAATATCTATTGTCTTTAGAATCGACTCCTCAGGGGCTTTTAGTCCATTTAAATATTTAGAATTTATTAAAATTCCTGGACCAGAATATGCCTCAACATCAACTTCAAAATTTTGATTTTCCCCATCAGGTTTTACTACTGTTTTAATATCTAGATCATATTTTTTTGCGAAATCAAAATCTCTTTGGTCATGTGCTGGACAACCAAATACTGCACCAAATCCATAATCCATTAAAACGAAATTTGCAAAGAAAACCGGCACTTTTTGATTTGGATTTAAAGGATTTATAGCTCTAAGATTAGTTTTGAAGCCAATTTTTTCGCCAATAGCTATTGCTTCCTCAGTTGTTCCAGTTTTAGAACACTCTGTTTTGAATTTTTGAAATTCTTTATCGTTTGAAAAATACTTAGAAATTTCATGATCAACTGATAGAGCTAAGAAGGAAAATCCAAATAAAGTATCGGGCCTTGTAGTAAAACATTTTATCTCTTTTACTGGAACATCGCCCTCCGTTTCAAATGAAATTTCACAACCGAATGATTTTCCTATCCAGTTTTTTTGCATTATTTTAACTTTATTTGGCCAATTTTTAAGATTGTCCAATCCATCAAGTAAATCTTGTGAAAATTTTGAAATATTAAAAAACCATTGATTCAATTTTTTCCTCTCTACAATGGCCCCAGACCTCCAACCTTTGCCATCAATAACTTGCTCATTTGCTAGAACAGTTTGGTCAATAGGATCCCAATTTACATAATTTTCTTTTCTATAAACTAACCCTTTTTCATAAAGTTCTAAAAAAAATAGTTGTTGATGTTTGTAATATTCCTCTGAACAAGTAGATATCTCTCTATCCCAATCAATAGATAGACCTAACTGTTTTAATTGTTCCTTCATTGTTGAAATATTTTTATTTGTCCAATCTTTAGGGTCTAAATTATTTTCCCTAGCTGCGTTCTCTGCTGGCATACCAAATGCATCCCAACCCATTGGATGTAATACATTAAAACCTTTTAATGATTTATATCTTGATAACACATCACCGATTGTGTAATTTCTAACATGTCCCATATGAATTTTTCCTGAGGGATAAGGAAACATCTCAAGGCAATAAAATTTATCCTTTGACTTATCTATTTTTGCTTTAAATACCTTTGATTTATGCCACTTTTCTTGCCATTTTGTTTCTACGGTTTTAAAATTGTATCTATCTTTAGAAGTCACTTAATAATTTATTTTGTAGTATCGACAGACTTCCCCTTGTAGGGCTTGAAATTTTTTTCTTTATTTTGTTTTTTATAGATCACAGCTTTTGTTAGTATTTCTTTTTTTAATTCTGCAACAAGTGTTCCAGTTTTTTGTGTAATTTTACAAGTAGCAACTTGGTTACACTTTTTATAAAATACTTTTATGTCAAGTGCATCTGATCTAACTTCATTTGTTAAAAAACGAATACTAATCTTTACAGACTCGTCAAGATTTTCTCCATCAGAATACCAGTCTGTAATTATAATACCACCACTGTAATTTACAGATGAAAGTGGCATGAATTCAATTGTATCAAGTGATGCTCTCCAAAGTTCGTTCGCACTTGCAAACATAAAATCTCCACCTTTATTATTTCCACGAATAGCATCATCTAATCTAAAGCCCCTTCCTTCCTCTAAA